>CAYWBD010000075.1:0-7921 GCA_964456315.1 uncultured Thermoflexus sp. | reverse complement strand
AACGAACCGCAATATCGATCTACCGGACGGAACAAGGACTTCTTCATCACCCTGCTAGAGGTCATCCAGAAATTCCGCCATTGAACTCAGATCAAGATCCTGAAACAAGTTCAGGATGAAATTTTCTGGATGGCCTCTAGCTCAAACAGCCACGCCCCCGGTCAATTGTTGGTGAGCCGGGAACATGCCTCAGATACGTAGCTATTTCGTCTACATCATGACCAACCGCTCCGGCGCGCTGTACACAGGTGTGAGCAGCGATCTCACGAAGCGGGTTCCCCAGCACCGGTCCGGCACTGTGCCGGGGTTCACATCGAGATACCGCGTTGACCGGTTGGTGTGGTTCGACGTCACGTCGGACGTCTTGTCTGCCATTGCGAAGGAAAAGCAGATAAAAGGGTGGAGGCGGGCCCGCAAGTTCGAGCTGATCCGAGCGACGAACCCAAACTGGCTGGATCTCGCGGAAGACTGGCTTGGGCCGGTGGAGAGAAGCACCGTCGTTGGGCCGTCGTTGGAAGGTGGCCTGCCGCGACCAGGGGCGGCGTCTGCCTGGCGCCGCGTGCCGGTCTGAGCTAGATTCTTCGCACCCTGCGCTCCGCTCCGGGTGCTCAGAATGACATTAACCGGCGCGGCTCATCGACTTCAACCGCGCCTGCTATCCTTCCGGCCGTTTGGGGCCACCCAGTCGTGACAGGAGAGGCGTGAGATGTACGTCGGGACGCAGGTAGCAGCACGCAACGACACCGAGTACCGCACCTGGGCGCAGCTCGGGCTGAAGCACATCTGCGGTTACCCGCCGGGCAGCTGGTGGAGCTGGACGCGGCCAGTGCTGGAGGCGTACCGGGAGAAGGTCGAGAAGGCCGGGCTCATCCTGGACATGACGACGCTTCCCCTGAACTCGTCGCGCATAGACTCGCCGACCGCCAAGCACGAGGCCCCCAACGTCATGCTCGGCAAGTCCCCCGAGCGCGACCGCGAGATCGAGGCCATCAACAAGTTCATCGAGAACTGCGCCAAGGCCGGCATCCCGGCCGTCAAGTACAACATGAACCTCATCGGCATCCCGCGCACGCCCGACACTCGCGGCCGCGGCGGGTCGAAGAACTCTACGTTCCGCTGGGCCGAGGCCGACCAGAAAGAGAAGCCGACCATTGCCGGCAGGGTCAGCGTGGACGACAACTGGGAGCGCATCGACTATTTCCTGGAGCGCGTCGTGCCGGTGGCGACGCAGAACAAGGTGCGGCTGGCCTGCCACCCGCATGACCCCTACACGCCGCCGGGCTACCTGGGCGTGACGCGGGTGCTGGGGACGGTGGACGGCCTGAAAAAGTTCGTGCAGATGCGGGAGAGCCCGTACCACGGCCTCAACTTCTGCCAGGGCACAGTGTCAGAGATGCTCGACGACCCCGGCGAGGAGATCCCGGACGTCATCCGCTGGTTCGGCAAGCGCAAGAAGATTTTTAATGTCCACTTCCGCAACATCCGGGGCAAGAAGCTCGACTTTGTCGAGGTGTTCCCGGACGAGGGGTCGGTGGACATGCTGGAGGCGATGCGGGCGTACAAGGAGACCGGCTACAAGTACATGCTGATGCCGGACCACGTGCCGCACATCTCGGGCCCTAACGCGCAGGGCGTGGCGTTTGCCTACTGCTACGGGTACATCACCGCGCTGCTGCAGGGCGTCGGCGAGCCGCTGGGGCAGTAGGGGGCAAGGCCGCGCAGCCGCATGTCATCCTGAGGTCCCGGCATGGGCCGAAGGACCTCTTTTCGTTCCATCTGCCGCGGCGAAGTGTCGCTGCTACCGAGAGATTGGACGGCTTGGGACCGCCGTCGGACTGGCGTCGCTTGGTGAGTTCCGGAGGAAACCGAGATCATGTGGTGGCAAGACTTACTTTGGGGGCTGTGGAACGGCATCACGGCCTGGGTCGTCTTAATCGTTCACGTATTCGGGGGCTGGGATAACCACGCCGTTTACAACGCTATCCGCAGCGGCAACTGGTACGACTTTGGCTTCCTGATGGGCGCGGGGTCGCCGTTCCTTGGGCTGTTCGGCGCGCGGGCTCGTGGCGGCAAGGGGCGCTCGCGAAAGGACAAAGACAAGTAAGGCTGAGCGCCTACGGGCCGTGCTCCGGCGTCGACCGGTCTCTTCGCGCGCGTAGGATCACACAGGAAAGTTCCTTCGCCCCGACTGCAGCGGGACTCAGGATGACGCAGGAATAGACCCTTCGCTTCGCTCAGGGTGACATTGAAGCCGACGGCCTCAATGTCACTTCTTCGGGCCCTGGATGAGTTCCACGCGCACGTCGCCCGGGCAGGCCAGGAAGGCGATGGCGCGGCCGTCGGCCAGGCGGATGGGCCCCTCTTTGAGCTGCGCGCCCAGGCCGGTCAGGCGCTTGATGTCCACGTCAATGTCGGCAGAGTCGAACCCGAAGTGCTCCAGGCCGTAGTGGGCGTCGGAGTCGGCCTTGTTCAGGCGCTCGTTGGTGCGCTCCGACGAGATGTTCACCTGAATGCCGTTCTCGCTTTTGGTGACGACGAACGTGTCCCCGAACGGGCGGACGGTCTCAGACACGATTGTGAAATTGAAGGCCTTCTGGAACCAGGCGGCGGCCTTCTTGGGGTCCGAGTACTTCAGGTGGATGTGGTTGATGTTGTAGGGCATGTGTCGGTGACCTCTGGCGGAGTCGCTGACGAATCCCCTCTCCCAGCGGTAGGGGGCAGAGCCTGCCCCGGCGAAAGCCGGGGGTGAGGGAGAAGTTCCCTCGCAGTCCTGGGCAGAATACGAATGCGCGCCTGTACCGGCGGGCATCGCTGACAGGCGACGATAGCCTGCGGCGTGTCGAACGTCAACCGCGACCCGCCTGCGCCGTCGTTCCCGCGCACGCGGGAATCCAATGTCCCGTGTCTGATGTGGAGCTCCAAAATTGACCCCTCACCCTGACCCTCTCCCGCAAGGGGAGAGCGAACGAAGGAAATGGCTCAGGACTTCGGAGCCGGGAACCTAGGGCGCCTCACACACACCCTCTCCCTGGCCCTCCCCCAACGAGGCGGAGGGGAGGCCGCCCGGTTACGCCATCGCTGCGATGAGTTGGCGGTGTATCTCTGGCCAGCCGGCGACGACAACCGGGAGCTCATCATCGTCTGACCAGTCGATGGCGACGCCGCGGCCGTCAGTGACGGGCAGGCCCAGCTCCAGGGCGATGGCTGCGCCGGCGGCCAGGTGCACCGGCTCGACACCGTAGATGACGAGGGCGGAGAGCCGGCCGAGGCAGACCATCCCCATGGGGTAGGCCGCAGACGCAAAGGTGTTGACCTGGCCGCACAACGGCACCCAACCGAGACCGCGCCGCATGAGCTTCTTCCAGGTCTCGCCGCCGTCTATTTCGAGCCCGACGGCGACTTCTGAGAGCCGGACGCCCGTTCGCCCTGAGCCAGTCGAAGGGCGCACGGCATAGGGCGGCGCGGGCGACCATTTCCTGCCGTTGCGTGTGACGCCGCGGCCCCGGATCGCGGCCAGCGTCTCTCCCAGCGGGGGGAGCGCAACAACGCCCAGCTCGAGGGTCCCGCGCCGTCGCAGAGCGATGTTCACGCCCCAGTGGACCATGCCGGTTGAGTAGGGCACCGTGCCGCACAGCGGGTCGATCAGCCAGGTGAGGTCGCGCTCGGCCTGGGCCTGTTTGCCCGGAGATCGCTCCCCGCGTGACGGTCTGTCCAGTGGCCGCTCGCCCCGAGCCTGTCGAGGGGCCCCGTCGCTCCGACTCTCCTCCGACAGCAGACGCCCCATCACTCCCGCGTCGCTAGGACTCTCCTCAGACAGGACCCGGCCCGGCACTCCCGCGGCGCGGAGCGCGCCAGCGATCGCCTTGTCGGAGGCAAGGTCGGCGTCGGTCACGAGCGCGCCGGGCGCTTTCATCCACGACTTGAGCGACCGCGCCGGGGGAGGCTGGAAGCGGGCCATGAGCACACCCGACGCCGCTTGGGCCGCGGCGAGAGCGGCGTTCAGCCCGCGACGTTGGCTGTACGTCTGCTCCACCAGCTCACCGTGTGTTCTGCGCCAGCCAGAGCTGGACGGTGAGCTCAAGCTGGCCGATGTGCTCAGACTCGTGCGTGAGCGCGTGCAGCACGCAGTCGCGCAACGTGCCCTTGAACTCCGGGCGGCCCGTCGCCGGCTTGTCTAGCCCTGCTGAGGTGTGCTTCGAAATAGCCGCCTGGCTTGCCGCCGCCGTGCGGTCCAGGGCTGCGAGCAGGTCCTTCTTCGTCGCCTTCGGGGTCTTGAACTCGGTGTCGCGCACTCGCTTGGACGGCACGCCGCCGACGTACTCGCCGACCCACTGCAGCTCGCTGCCGCACATGTGCGACACGATGACCGCCGCCGAGTTCGTCTCTGGCGCGGCTGGCTGCCAGACGACGCCTTTGTCGCCCAGCTTTTCGACTGCCGCGCGCGCCTTCTTGTGGATTCCTTCAAGTTCCGCCCAGAGCGACCTTGCTTCTCCGTCCATCTGTCCCCCTCTCGTGTGCGATGAGCCCGCCATCTTACACGCCACGTTCACGTGAGACTGCCGCTGGCCGGCTTCGCCGCCGCTTCTGCTGCGCTACCCTTCGCGGGCGGACCAATAGACTTGGAGTAATGACGACGCGACGGGTGCCGGCGCGAATCGGGGCTGCGGTCCTGCAACAAGTTCGGGACGAAATCCAAAGGGAGCAAGGCGTTGCCAGGCAAGAAGATCCTAATTCTGGGCGGTGGGTTCGGCGGGGTCAGGGCAGCGATAACCGCCCGTGCGTTGCTCGGGTCCGAGCACACAGTGACACTCATAGACCGCAACCGCCGCACATACATTGGCGGCGCGATGCCTCTGCTCATCATCGGTGAGCGCGAAACGGCCCAGGCCAGCCGGTCGCTGGGCCGCCTTGGCAACAGAGGCGTCCGCTTCGTAGAGGCGGAGGCGACGAAGATCGACCTGGCCGCCAGGGCAGTTCGTACAAAAGCCGGTACGTTCGACTACGACTACCTGGTCGTCGGGCTGGGCGCTGACTACGACTGGGCCGCGGTGCCCGGGTCGGCCGAGGCGTACTCGTTCTACGACATCGAGACCGCCCGCAGGCTGCGTCGCCGCGTGAACTCGCTGCGTCGCGGCAAGGTCGTAATCGCCGTGGCCAGCACGCCGTACAAGTGCCCGCCCGCGCCCTACGAGGCGGCGATGCTCCTGCGCTGGCACCTCAAGAGGACGGGCGCGAGCAGGGACGTGGAGATAGACGTCTACACGCCTGAGGACGCGCCGCTGCCTGTTGCCGGCCAGGCCGCCTGCGACGCTCTGGCCCTGGCGATGTCGGAGCGCGGCATCACGTTCCACCCCAGGGCCGGGGTGAAGGAGGTCTCGGAGGACGGCCGGTCGGCGAGTTTCTCCGACGGCTCCAGCACAGACGCCGACGTCATAGTGACTGTGCCTACACACCGGGCTGCACGGGTGATAGTGGAGGCTGGCCTGACCGCGGGCAAGCCCTGGGTCCCTGTCAACACGGCGACCCTGGAGACGTCGACGCCCGGCGTGTTCGCAGTCGGCGATGTGAATATGGTGCTGATGGCGACTGGGCGGCCCATGCCGAAGTCCGGCGTGTTCGCCTCAGCAGAGGGTGACCTGGTGGCTCGCAACGTCGCGGCGCGCGTTGCAGGCGGTGCGCCGCCGGCCGCGTTCGCTGGGGAGGGCGCATGCTTCCTTGCCTACTCCGGCACGCAGTCCGGGATGGTCAGCGGCCGGTTCCTGGCGGCTGGCAAGCCCGAGGTCACGCTGGCGCCCCCATCACGGTCCGGGATGCGCGGCAAAGAGCGCTTCGAGCAGGACTGGCGCAGGTTCA
The DNA here is from genome assembly GCA_964456315.1 of uncultured Thermoflexus sp. Lineage (GTDB taxonomy): Bacteria > Chloroflexota > Dehalococcoidia > Lucifugimonadales > Lucifugimonadaceae > SHXW01. The sequence goes on along the minus strand of CAYWBD010000075.1, from coordinate 2,068 downwards.
GGATCTGAGCAGGGATTGCCGGTGCGTACCGTTCGTGCTGAGCCTGTCGAAGCACGGACGAGGCCAAGGTCGGAGGTGCGTTTGCCCTGAGCCTGCCAGCCCTGAGCCTGACGAATGGGTCGAAGGGCCCCGTCGCAGGCCAGTCGTTGACCCTCACCCTCGCGCCCGCAATGCGGGCACCCGCCCGGCGGGAGAGGGGATGGCGTTCAGGGCGCGGGAGGTCTCAGGTCACGGTCAAGGGCCTGGCGGACAAGCTGCGTGGGCAACTTCAGGCCAAGCTTCCCCATAAGGTTCTCGCGGTGCTTCTCAGCGGTGCGGACGCTGATGTCCAGCCGCTCGCCGATCTCCTTGCTGGTCAGGCCCTGCGTGATGAGTTCGACGACCTGCCGCTCCCGTGCGGTCAGCCGGGACCAGGGGTCGGCGGCGCCCTCGTCGTCAGCAAGCAGCGCGTCTACCGCCGCCTCGTCAAGCCCTGCGCTGAGGTACCGTTTGCCCTCGGCTGCGAGGTGGATCGCCTTGACGAGCTCTTCCGAGGGGGCGTCCTTTGCCACATAGCCCGTGGCGCCGCAGCGCAACGCCTTCGCGACGTAGGACGGGTTTGCGTACATCGAGAGCATCACTATGGCGGTGTCGGGGGCCTGATCAGCGAGCTTCTCGGCGACCTCGAAGCCGTTCATGTCCGGCATCGCTACGTCCAGCACGAGCACGGCCGGTCCCAGCGACTTGACCAGCCGGACCGCGTCCTTGCCTCCGGCGGCATCGCCGACGACTCGGAAACCTGGCTCGGCTGCAGCCAGCGCGCGCAGGCCCTGGCGGACCACACTGTGGTCATCGGCCAGGACGATCGTGACCTCAGCCGTCGCTGTTTCTTGGGGCGCCAAATGGAATCTCCGCGCTCACCCGCGTGCCCGTGCCTGGGGACGAAACGATGGTCAGCGTACCACCGGCCGCACGCGCCCGTTCGCGCATGCCTGAGAGGCCAAACCCGGTGCCCGGTGCAGTGCGGGCAGGGTCGAACCCCTGTCCGTGGTCAGTGACCTCGACGTGGAGGGCGTTGGCGTTCGGGTGAACGCGCACCTCGACCTCTTTCGCGCCCGAGTGCCGGGCCACGTTGGTCAGCGCCTCCTGCACGATGCGAAATGCGGCGGTCTCAACGGACTCCGCCAGGCGGGGGAGCCGCGGCGGCATCTGGAGGTCGACGCGCACCTGCGTCTGCCTGGAGAACTTGTCCACCTGCCACGTGAGCGCGGGCCCGAGGCCAAAATCATCGAGCAGGGACGGACGGAGGGACATGGACATGTCCCGGATGCGCGTCATTAGCGCGCCGACCAGCTCCTTCGCCTCCTGCATGCGCGCACCGTTGGCCTGCGTCGGGGGCGCCTCGAGCATGAGCTTCAGGCCGGTAAGCGACTGCCCGACGTCGTCGTGCAGCTCAGCCGCGATCCGCCGGCGTTCGGCTTCTTGCGCGCTGGTGATGCGGCCTGCCAAATCCCGAAGCTCGCGCTCGCTGTCCTCGATCACACCGAGCATGCGGTTGATCTCGTCAACCAGCCCGCCAATCTCGTCGGTCCCGTCAGGAGTGACACGCCCGGACGCCTGGCGACCGTCACGGACTCCGCGGACGCCCCGGCTCAACCTGGCTAGTCTGCCAAGCACACTCCGCTCGAGGACTACCAAAAACGACACCATCATCACCAGCCCACCGAAAGAAAGGACGGCGATGAACGTGAAGTCCGCTTTCATCCGCTCCCTGTATATGTCACGGGACATCCTTGCGCGCAAGATGATGGGCGCGCCGCCGCGCAGGTCGCTTATCGCGCCGTACCCGGCCATTCGTTCGCCGCTCTCCACATCGAGCACCGGCTGGCCGCCCGGCGTGAGGCCCGCCAGTCGCCCCGTTGTTTCAGCACCTATTCCAGAGCCGTCCGGCGCCACGAACTCCAGTTCAAGTCTGGTCTCGAAAGACAAGACATCCAGCACGGGCGAGGCCATTAGGAGGCCGATGACGAGGGAGTTCCCGGTGGGTTCACCCGTCTGGGCCGACAGCACTGGCGTTGACGACAGCACC
>CAYWBD010000074.1:0-5509 GCA_964456315.1 uncultured Thermoflexus sp. | reverse complement strand
GCTGGTATCCGGGCGCCAGGTTGTCGCCGACCGGGGCGACGTGTCTGGGAGCCCGCGCCGCGCCGGGACCGCAGCTTTGCTGCGGCTGTCGACCTGCGTTCGTTCTGGAGGTCCAAGTGTTTGAAGTGTCGGCCTGCGCCTGGTGCCTTACCACACCGGCCGTGGAGAGCATCGCCAGGTTGAAGGAGGCCGGGTTCGGGCTCGTTGACTTGCGCCCGGACTGTTGGGACGGGATAGCAGACCGGCGCCAGCTGGAGTCGCTTGGTGTCCGGGTCAGTTGCTGCGGGATCACGCCTATGACAATGGCCTCTGGGCTGTCGCTGGACACCCTGGCGACCGCGGACGCCGGCCGCGCGCTGCCCTACTACTCGGGCGCCATCCAGCGGGCGGCGGCGCTCGGGGCGAAGTGGGTGTACATGGTGACCCCGCAGGCACGGGTCGGGACCTCGCCGGAGTACGTGCGCTCGATGGCCCGGCTGGCTGATGACGCTGCCGCAGCAGGAGTCAAGCTGTGCGTCGAGCCCCACCCTGGGAGGGCGCTGTCCAACTATTCGGAAGTCGCTCGTTTGCTCGACGGGGCGCGGTCGCCGAACCTCTATGCCCTTCTCGACCTTGGACACATGCCCCTGGCAGGCGAGGACATCCCTGCCACGGTCCGGACGCTTGGGGACCGCATCGGGTACGTGCACGTTGACGACAACGACGGCAAGTCAGACCGCCACTTCGGGTTGTTGGAAGGCATCCTCAAACCAGCGGCGCTGGAGTCGTTCCTTGACGCGCTGGCTGGCGTCTCCTATCAGGGGCCGCTGGCGCTGGAGCTCAGCAAGAGCCTGCCCAGCCCGGTGTCGTCGCTGGTCGCGTCGCGAGATTTCCTGATGATGTGGGCAGAGCGCCGCGGCTGAGGACAGGCGCTGCCCTGCTCCGGGGCGGGGCCGCGCAGGGTGGCGATGTTAGGATTAGCCCATCTGCTGGCGTTATTGCCGCAGCTGGCCAGGGAGGGCGCGGTCGGCTTTGGCTCGCGTACGCGTCATGTACTGGTATGAGGTGCCTGTCCAGGTCCAGGCGCATGACGAGAACGGGGCGGTCTCGCGACCCCTCGACCGCCGTTTTCAGGAAGCGGCTGACGCCATCGCCATGTTCGACGGTAGCGCGGGGACCGATGCCTACCTGGCGGGCTGGGACTGGGGGCCCTTCACGGAGGCGCCTGGCACTGCGAATGATCTGGCCTCGGCAACTGCGGCGCGCTATAACGTTGAGTTCCCGGGTGATATTGCCGCGGTGATCCGTGACCTGCAGCGGGCGGGCCGGCGGGACCGGAAGCCCGGAGCGCTTGACCACCTGATGGCGCAGCGGGCGACCTAACAGCGGGGTCGGCCGCAGGGGCCGGTAGGAAATGACTGGCGGCGCGGTCAGCGCAGAGCCATAGTCGTTAGCGGTAGCAACGCTCCCAAGAAGGCCCAGAGTGCCAATAAGTCCCGGAGCCACCCCGTCCATCATCGACCGGCTTTCGGCCGGCGAGATACTGATCGCGGACGGCGCAACTGGCACCTACCTGCAAACGCACGGCCTGGACCCGGGCGGCGCACCGGAAGTGCTGAACGCGACGCACCCGGATGTCATTCGCCAGATGGCCAGGGACTACTTTGACGCCGGTTCTGATTTTGTTCTCACGAACTCATTCGGGGGCACGAGGTTCAGGCTGCGCATGCACGGCGCTGAGGGCCGAGTGCGGGAGCTCAACATGCTGGCGGCGGAGCTTGCGCGGGCAGCAGCCGGGCCGGGACAGTATGTCGTCGGGTCGGTCGGGCCGAGCGGCGGCATACTCGACACTCTGGGCGGAGACATTGGCGAGGCAGAGCTCTACGACGCCTTCGCTGAGCAGGTCAAGGCCCTCGAAGAAGGCGGCGCGGACGCGGTTGTGATCGAAACCCAGTTTGTGTTGCAAGAGGCGAAGGTCGCGCTGCGGTCGACGAAAGAAAACACCCGGCTGCCGGTGTTCGCCAGCATGACGTTTGACAAGGGGCCGAAGGGCTATTTCACGATGGCAGGGCAGACGCCGGAGACGGCCGTGCGGGGTCTGTTCGAGGGTGGCGCGGCGGTGGCCGGCACCAACTGCGGCAACGGCATCGACCGCATGCTGGAAATTGCTCAGCAGATGCGGTCGGCGTCCGACGGGCTGCTGTGGGTGAAGTCCAACGCCGGCATCCCGAAGCACGTCAAGGGCAAGCCGCCGCAGTACCCGGAGTCGCCGGAATACATGGCGGAGCGCTTCGAGAAACTTGCCAGACTGCCTGTGAACGTGCTGGGCGGATGTTGCGGCACCGGCCCCGAGCACATCCGGGCTCTGGCCGAGGTGATACGGGGCAAGGGGCTGCGCGCTGCGGTCCCGGCAAAGAAGGTCGGCTGATGACACAGATCAAGCAGAAGCCAAAGGTGGCCGACGCCATCCGCCAGTTGGGCCAGTGCGTCGAGCTGGTGTCGCTCGACCCAAATTTCCACGACATCACGGTCGGCCTGTACCTCAAAGGCGACATTCTGACTTTCTGGACGTTCAGCGGCGTCGGGGGCGCGCCTGACCGCATCCGCCAGATCCGTGACCGCGCCGTCCGGCTGACGGGCATGGAGACTGTGTCAGGCACGCACGGCAAGTCGCGGTTTACTTGCGGCGACGTGCACCGCAAGGCGCTCAAGTTCATGGCCGCGGAGGCTGTCGAAAAACCGCCGACCCGTCCGATTCCGGACGGCCCGATCACGACCAAGGACAACAAGTCCAGGCTGACGTTCATCGCCACCCCAGAGCAGGCAGACGGGCGCTGGGTCTACACCATGTCATCGCAGGGCGACGCCGACCCGGCCGTTACGGCGATGCGCACGAAGGCTGTAGTCGGTGGGTTCATGCGTTACGGCGAGTGCCAGCGCGTTGCCGCGGACAAATTCGCGTTCCCGTGCGGCGCGCGGCACGATGAGCTGGCCCGCCTGCTGATCTCGTATGCCCGGAACGTGAGTGCGGTGGAGGAAATGCTGGCCGCTTCAGACCTGGCGGGCCAGATGACGACGCAGACGCTGGGCTTTGCGCAGCGATAGCCCGGATGACAACCGCATTCCGATGGCGCCGCGCCCGGCGGGAATGCATCGGCTGAGCACAGGAGAGCGGTGATGGCAAAACCACAGACGATGACGCCCCGTGAGCGGGTGCTGGCGGCCTTGGCTGGCAGGCCGGTCGACCGGCCTCCTGTCGCAAACCCGACGAACGTCGCCACCGTGGAACTCATGGACCTCACGGGCGCGCACTTCCCGGAAGCCTGCCGCGACCCGGAGCTCAACGCCCGCCTCGCCGCCACGGGGTACACCGAGCTTGGGTTCGACTCCATCATGCCGTACTTCACGATCATCCAGGAGTCCAGCGCGCTCGGCTGTGAAATGCAGTGGGAGCAGAAGGACAACTGGCCCACCGTCCGCATGAGCAACCCCATTTGGAAAGGCGCGGACGACGTGCGGGTCCCGCCGGGGTTCCTCGAACACCGTGACGCCCGGTGTGTCACTGAGTCAATCCGCATGCTCAAGCAGGAGTTTGGGCGGGATGTCGCGATCATAGGCAAGACGATGGGGCCGTGGACGCTGGCGTACCACGTGTTCGGGGTGCAGCAGTTCTTGCTGATGAGCATCGACGACCCGGCAGAGACGATGCGCGCCCTGCACAAGCTCAAGGAGATCTCCGTGCTGTTTGGTCAGGCGCAGATCGACGCCGGCGCTGATGTGCTCACGTTCCCTGACCATGCCACCGGGGACCTTGTCAGCGGGGAGTACTACCGCCGGTTCCTGCTGGAGATCCACCAGGAGATGGTCGCCCGATTGCCCGTGCCGATAATCCTGCACATCTGCGGCAACACCCTCGACCGCATGCCAGCGATCGCGCAGACGGGCATGGCGGCCTTCCACTTCGATTCCAGGAACGACCCGGCCGCCGCGGTGGCCGCTGTCAAAGGCGGCATCCGGCTGGTGGGCAACATCAATAACCCGACCACGCTGTACGCCCGCGGGCCTGCAGAGGTGCGCGCAGAGGTGTTCAAGGCCCTGGACGCAGGGGTCCAGATAATCGCGCCGGAGTGCGCCATCCCGCTCAAGACGAAGCTCGAGAACCTGCTAGAGATGCCAGCGGCGGTGAAGGACTGGGCGGCCGAGCGCATGTAGTCGGTCTCAGCAGTGCGCGCGGGCCAGATACGGGCAGTCTGTGACGCCTCTCCGGTGCGCGAACGGCGTCCGTCCGGTGGCGGTGCCTTTCTGAGAACTGCGTTGTGTCTCCGTGTCAGCCCTGATGCATTCCGGGCCAGCAATCGTTACGATTTTCGGACGAGCCAATAGCCTTGGGGCTCCCGCTGCCTCAGCCCGGGTGAACACATGCCACTGGTGAACGAAGGCCTCAAAAAAGAGTTCGAGTACGTGACGCGGCCGGGTGAGCGCAAGCACATCGCCGAAGCACTCGACCGCGCTGACCCGCTTATGCAGGAGGTGGCGTTAGGCCTGATCACGGGCGCGCACCTGGAAGTGGACCGGCTCGTCAGGCAGGCGCTCCAGGCGGGGTTCACGGCAAGCACCGTGCTGGACGATGGGCTGCTGGCGGGCATGGCGATCGTTGGCGTCAAGTTCCGGGACAACATCATCTTCGTGCCGGAGGTCCTGGTCGCCGCCCGCGCCATGAAGGCCGGGATGGCGCACATAGAGCCCATCCTATCGGCCTCCGGGGTGCCGCCGGCGGGCACGGTCATCATGGGCACCGTGAAGGGTGACCTGCACGACATCGGCAAGAACCTCTGCATCATGATGCTGAGGGGAGCGGGGTTCATCGTCCATGACTTGGGTGTGGACACGTCGCCGGAAAAGTTCGTGGCGGCGGTCCAGACGCACAGCGCCCAGCTTGTGGGGATGTCGGCGCTGCTGACTACCACTATGCCGAACATGGGCCGCACCATCTCTGCGTTTGAAGACGCCGGCCTGCGGGACCGGGTCCGGATTATGGTGGGCGGCGCGCCGGTGACTCAGGAGTTTGCGGACGAAATGGGCGCCGATGGCTACGGAGAGAACGCGGTAGAGTGCGTCGAGAAGGCGAAAGAACTCATGAAGGTGCTCGGAGACTTGAACAGGTAGCGTGGCACTCGAGGAACAGACTTCAATGTCAACGAGGGCGGTTGGAGGCGCCTCGGCCTCCGAGGTCGCGCGTCTGCACCAGAGCATGGCGCGTCTGTACGAGCTGACCAAGAGCATCTCCGAGACTGCCGACGAGGTAATGGCGAGGCGCTGCCCGTACAAGGACGCCCGGTCTCGCTGCACCGCGAACTTCGGCTGCCGCAACCAGTTCTTCACCAGGACTCTGGCTGCCCGGCCCGTGTGCGCGGGGAGCGATAAGCTGGACTACAGGAGCGCCTGGGACGTCTAGCGGCGAGGCTGCTCCGGAACATCGGCGTGCCATGGTTTCTGCTCTGTACGGGCATGGCGGCGCTGCTCTTGCCCA
>CAYWBD010000073.1:0-5289 GCA_964456315.1 uncultured Thermoflexus sp. | reverse complement strand
CCGACTTCGCCGCGCGCCTCGCCGATGGACTTGCCGCACTCACGGGTGATCGCCTGGGCGTAGTCCTCCGCCTTGCCCTGAAGGTAGGTGGCAGCCTTGAGCAGGTATTGCCCACGCGCCACACTCGACATGCCGGCCCAGCTCCTCTTGGCGGCGTTTGCCGCGCCGATGGCTTTGCGGGCGTCGTCAGCATTCGAAGCTGGGAACTCGCCGACGATATCGTCCCGGTTTGCGGGGTTGGCGCTCTTCATCACTTTGCCGGACGAGCCGTCCACCCAGGTCCCGTTCAGGTAGTTCTGAAAGAGTTGAGCCATCAGACCCTCCGCGGGCCGCGGCCCGCAGTCGGTGGGAAACCACTGCCACGCCCGTACCACGCTGGACATGCGTGCAATACCGGGGGCAAGCTGTGTTCACGGTCGCTCCGAAAATCGTTTCACCGAGCCGCGGGCCTGTCAACATAAAACACACCGGCGGGCCGAAGCCCGCCGGTGTCCCGCACAGTATCTCGGCGCCCCTCACTGTCAGTCGGGCCGCCGCCGTGAGATGTAGCACGGGGCCGCTCGCAGGGCCGCCAACCCCATTGGGCAGGCCCTGAGCGATGCCCCCGGCTCGGGCCTCTTATTACGCCGGGGGATGGCGAACGTCCTGCGGCTGGCCGCGCGAGCCGGCGTCAGGTCACCCGGTCGCAGGGCCCGTTCGCCAGGCGTAGCCTCCCCTTTGGTGAGGAGTGAACTCAATCACGCTCCCGCAGACCAAAACGGCGAAATCAGCTGGCCTTTTTCAGGTTGGCTTCAGCGTCCAGCTTCTTCTTCTTCCGTTCCATCGCGGCGATCGCCCACTGCACCCGGAGCTCGACCTCGCCATGCGCCCAGGGTTTGTTGATGTAGTCATGCGCGCCCAGAGAGCGGGCCGTCTCGAGGTCGTCAGGGTGCCCTTTGGCGGTGACCATGATCACGGGAATGTGGCGCAGCCTGGCGTCCCTCTTGAGCGCCGCCAGTGCTCGGAACCCATCCAGGCGCGACATGTTTACGTCCATGAGGATGATGTTCGGCTCATAGGAGAGCGCCGCTGACAGCACCTCGTCGCCGTCGGTGGCCTCTACCACTTCATAGCCGACCGCTTTGAGGGTCTTGCCCAATAGGAGGCGCACGTCGGCGCTATCGTCTACCACCAGGACTTTGTACATCGGTCCCTCTCCTCACCGCAGGGCGTTTGCCCCTGCGCTGCCTTCTTGCCTGTTTTCTGGTCCAGACCTGCCTTAGGCGGCGGTCAGCGGGATGTCATCCATGTCCATCTCGGGGTAGAGCCGGGAGCGGGGGATTGCTGAGAGGTCCGCCTGCGGCTCCTGGGCCTCGGGTTCGCCGACGACGCAGGGCAGCGTGAACCCGATGGTCGTGCCGACCCCGACCTCACTAGCCAGCGAGATCTTCCCGCTGTGCATCTCGGCTATTGTCTTCGCTATATGGAGGCCAAGCCCGCTGCCGGGGACTGTCCGGGTCGTCTCGTTGTCCACGCGATAGAACGCAGTGAACAGCTTCGCCTGCTCCTCCGGGCTGATGCCGATGCCGTGGTCGGTGATATTCACGGCGAACACCTCGGCGTCCCAGCGCGCCGCCAGTTCGACTCCGGTCCCGGCCGGTGAGTACTTCGAGGCGTTGGTGAGCATGTTCATCACCAGCTGGGTCAGCCTGTCCGGGTCCCCGTCCAGCCAGACAGCACCTTTGGGCATCTTGAACGTCAGGGTCTGGTGCTTGTCATCCAGCAGCGGCTTCACATCCTCGATCACCGCGGCCAGCGTGTCTGCGCCGTTGAAGACCCGTTTCTGGACCTTGAACGTCTTGGCGCCGATGCGCGATATGTCGAGCAGGTCGCCGATAAGCTGGCTCAGGCGCTTGGAGTTGCGGCGCATGATCGCCAGCGTTTCCTTCTGCTCCGCGTCGAGGTTCCCCGAAGGGTCGCTCTGGAGCAGGTCGATGAAGCCCGTGACGATGGCCAGGGGCGTGCGTAACTCGTGGGAGACGGCGGACAGGAACCTGTCCTTAGCCTGCTGCGCCAGCTGCAGCTCCTGGTTCTGGGCATCAAGCTCCAGCTTCAGCGCACGTTCCCCGGCCAGGAGTTGCGCGTTCTTGATTGCGGGCGCGATCTGGAGCGAGACCTGTTCGATGAGGTTGCGCGCCGATTCGCTACCCGCGTCCCGGTCGGGCACCCGCAGCACCAGTGCGCCCAGCAGTTCGTCCCTGACCATGAGGCGGCTCCGGAGCCACGTCCTTCCCGGCTCCGCGCCACCGGCAACCATCTCTGTTTCGGCAGCGATCTCAAATGGCCGGTCCACCGCGCTAACGTGAGATTCCTTGATCTCCTGCATGTTTAGGTCGATCTCTGCGCCCTCGCTGACTCCGAGCAGCCCTGGCGGCTGCCAGTAAGCCACCGCGCCACGCTGGTTCTCACCGGCGGTCAAGATCACCCCCACGTGGTCAAAACTGAACAGGCCCGACAGGGCCCGCCCCACGGTCGAAAAGACGTGCGGGAGGTCGTGCTCACCTATTGCCGCCCGGCCTATCTCCGACAGCGCCGTGCGCTCGCGCAGCTGCCGCCTGGACGCCTCGTAAAGGCGGGCGTTTGCCACGCCGGGCGTGACCTGCGCCACGACCTGGCGGAGGAGTTCCTGCTGCCTCGGCCCGTAGACGTCTGGCTTCTTGCTTCGCAGGAGCAACGTGCCGTCAATAGCGAGGAACGGCACCGTCACCTTGGACTTATAGCCCAGCTCGCCGGGGGCCCGGACCCCGTCCGGCTCGGCCGGGCCGACCGGGCTGCCTGAGCCGCCCTCACGTGTCGTGTCGCCGCGCTGGAAGATGATGTCCCAGCCGCCAGTCCTGCGCATCGTCATCATGGCGATGCGGTCATATTCGACCAGCTGCTTCAGGTCGTTGGCGAACCTGGCCAGCACGCGGTCCGGGTCGAGGTCCCAGCTGGCGCCAACGCCAATCGCCGCGATGGTGCGGCTCTCTTCATCCCGCCGTTGCCGCAACAGCAGGGCCACCTTTGCCCCGCGCACTCTCCGCCACCCGTACCAGACTCCTGTGGCTATCGTTGCGGCGATCGCGATCAGCCCGGAGAGGAAGTAGGAGCGCGCGCCCGGCACGCCTGACCCATCGAATGCGCCGGAAGCCGCGAGGCTGAGAGCAAACAGGCTGCCAGCGCCCGCGAACGCGACCCCGAAGACGATGTCGCGCAGCTCCGGCGTGGCCCAGAACGCGCGGACAGCCGGCCAGGCGCGCCGCCAGGGCCCGGCTTTCGTCGCGGCTGTGCTTATCAATTGACGATCAGACTTTGGATGCAATAGTCCCCACCTGAGCCCCGCACCCCTCGACCAGCGTCGAAAGGTGATGGCACGGGCCAGTGCCCAAACGCGCGCCGCGACCCACGCTGGAGTGCGCGCCTCCCTATGACGATGGCTCACAGGCCGCCGGAGTGCATCCGCGGCCACACACAAGCGCAGAGGGCGGCAGACACACACGCAGCCGCTGTAAGAGTCGGTCAGACGCGCCGGCAGCTTTCAGGTCCGTCGTCAGACAACCGCCGACAGCCGCTGGGAACAGCCGCCAGACCCATAGGAAATCACCGACGGTTGGCGCGTCGAACGGGGATCCGGGCCAAGCGGCGAAGACAGCGGGATCGCGAGTCAGCGTTGGGGCGCAGACCAACGTTGTTTAGCCGACGACCACCATTCGCCCTGAGCCTGACCAGCGTTCGTCCTGAGCTTGTCGAAGGACGAAGAGTCGAAGGACTGACGCGTGTCTCTGGCGCCGCCGCGAACAGTGGCTGCGCCCCAGGGCTAGCTCAGACCCAGCGGACGACCTCGGCCGCAGGCTTCCGCTCCTGCTTCATCTCGACGGCCGGGTAGCCGCAGAACAGCGCGCCGACCAGCCGCCACGCGGGATCGGCCCCGAGCGCGGCGGGTATGGCGGCGGGTTTGGCGGGCTTGCCCGTCGACCACCCGACTGCCAGCCCGTGGGCATGCGCGGCCAGCTGGAGGTTCTGAACGGCGCAGCAAGTCGCGGCGTAGTTCTCCGTCGTCACTTCCTCGTCCGGTCCGGGGACGGAGAAGGCGTAGATCATCACAGGCGCATCGAGCACTTCCTGCTTCGCGGCTTCGGCGCTCTGACGCTTACGCTCGGGCGTCGGGTTCGTGACGTACTCGTAGGTCCATTGCCAGACGATTTCAGCGACGCGCGCCCGCACCGGGCCCCCCTGGGTCACCACAAAGAACCGCCACGGATTTGTAAGCCGGTGATTGGGCGCCCAGCGAGCGGCATCCAGCATCGCCTCAACGGCTGCCCTCGGCACAGGGTCTCCGGTGAAAGTGCGGCAGGTCCTCCGGTCACGCAGGGCTGACAGCACCGCTTCCCTCGCCGCGCCGTTGTGTGTGCCTGTCATCGTCATCTGGTCTTCCTCCCGGTCGACCGCCCGCGGGCGGGGCCCGTCGCGACTTTCTTCAAGAAACCCGTTGCGCCAGCAGAGACCCAGCTCTGCCACGAAACACCCAGGCACCGCACGCCCTGGTCAAGGAACCCCTGGACGTTGCTGTCATTGACCAGTGTGCCCGCCACCCGCCCCGCTCGCGTTATCGCTTTGACGGCGCCGCTGATGGCCCCCTGCACGTCTTTGTGCCCCGGGTCGCCTAGGTGGCCCATGCTTGCAGCGAGGTCGGACGGCGCAACGTAGAAAACGTCGATGCCGTCAACCTTGACGAGTTCGCGGATGTTCAGCACCGCCTGGTGGTCCTCGATGAGGGCCATCGCCATCACTTCTTCGTCGGCGCGCTTGAAGTAGTCGGGCACGCCGTAGGCCCGCCTGCTCCCCGCCACGCCGCGGATGCCGCCGGGTGGATAGCGGCACGACCGGGCGGTCAGCTCGGCGTCTTCGGTGGTGATGACGTGCGGGACCATGACGGCGCTAGCGCCCTGGTCAAGGGTCCGCAGTATCTGGGCCGCGTCGAGGCGGTTGACCCGCACGACCGAAGCCATGTCCCAGAGCTCGCAGGCACGCGTGATGTCTGCCAGTTCAGCCCAGGACACTCCGCCGTGCTCGAAGTCAACGAACGCGGCATCGAACCCAAACTGGCCCAGGAAATCACACATCGCTGAGTTGTTCAGCCCGTTGGCGATGACGCCAACACCGCCATCTGCCAGCTTGCGCTTGAGTGGGTTGGCACGGAAACCGCTCATGAATTGCCCTCTTTGATACTGCCTGCACCGGCCGCCTGGCAATCCCGCCTTTTGGCGCGGG
>CAYWBD010000072.1:0-4502 GCA_964456315.1 uncultured Thermoflexus sp. | reverse complement strand
AGCGTGGCGCCTTTGGCGTAGGAGCCCACAATGACCGCCCCCTGGAACGCCTGAATGCGCTCGCGGTCGCCTTCCTTGATCTTGACGTTCACGATGACCGTGTCGCCGGGACGGAAGGAGTCGATCGTCGCGGCGGGCTTGACACCGCTAATGTTTCGGGCATCCATGCTGGCTGCTCCGGGGGCGAAACCCCCTGTTGCGCGAAAAGACGCCCGGAGGCGTCAGGGTGCGGAATTCGTCGTGACAGGCCCCCTATTCTAGCCGGGCGACTCGTTCACTTCAACTGGTCGTAGTCCAGACCCGGCCGTCCTGGTTTCATCCTGAACTCGATTCAGGATCTCCGCCCGGTTACGGAGCGGTCAATTCCCGGACAGTTCGTACGTCTGCCCCGATCCTGCCTCAGCCCGTACCGTCGTCCGAAGCCGGCCAGCCTCTCAGGAGGTCTGGGCGCCGCTCCCGGGTCCGCTCCAAAGCGACGTGTCGCCGCCAGGCTGCGATCTTCGCCCTGTCACCAGACAGCAATACCTCTGGCGCCTTCACGCCGTTGAACTCAGCAGGCCGGGTGTAGACGGGTCCTTGCAGGAGGCCTTCCAGTTCCAGTCCGAACGATTCCCTGGTCGCCGACTCCGCATGCCCCAGCGCTCCTGGGAGCAGTCTGACCAGCGCGTCCGTCAGCACCATCGCCGGGATCTCCCCGCCAGTGAGCACGTAGTCTCCGATGCTCACCTCATAGTCCACCGCCTGCTCGATGAACCGCTCGTCCACGCCTTCGTAGTGGCCGCACACGACGGTCAGCGCCGGCTGTTCGCTCAGCTCTCTGAGAAACGCCTGGGTGAGCAGCCGGCCCTGGGGCGACATGAGCACCACCTTCGGCAGGGCGGTTGAGACGGCCGCCTCCCTGGCCGCGAGGTCAGCAACGGCCTCCATCAGAGGGGGCGCCATCATCACCATGCCCGGCCCGCCGCCGTACGGTGAGTCGTCGACGGTGCGGTGGCGGTCGTGTGTGTAGTCGCGCAGCTGGTGCACGGACACCTCGACCAGTCTCTGCTCAACGGCACGCCCGACTATGGACGAGCGGAACGGCCCGTCGAACATCTCAGGGAACAGCGTGAGGATGCGGATGCGCATGGCGCAGCAATTCTCGCACTCGACACCCAGGCAGCGGCGTGCGTCCCGCGCCCGCCCGTGGGCGGCTACTCCTTCACCCTGACCCTCTCCCGCTGGGAGAGGGAACAGCGCCCGCAAGCGGGCACCCCTCTCCCAGAGGGAGATGGAATTGGCGATGCTACCGCGGGTGTGGCCCCGCGTGCCGGTCTTTCAGGATGTCCGCAGCGTGGCCCAGGACCGGCAGGACCACCTCCAAGCACTCACGCGCTCCCCTGGGGCTCCCCGGCAGGTTGATGACAAGCGTGCGGCCCCGCACCCCCGCCCGGGCGCGGCTGAGCATGGCCATCGGCGTCTTTCCCAGTGTGCGAGAACGCATGGCCTCTGGCAGGCCAGGCACCTCGAAGTCCAGCACCCTGGCTGTCGCCTCAGGCGTTACGTCGCGCGGCCCCAGGCCTGTGCCGCCGGTGGTCAACACGATGTCGACATTGCCAGAGTCGCACCAAGTCGCTATTGCTGCGCCGAGCGCGCCTGCCTCATCGGGCAAAAGCGCGCGCGCGACCAGGCTGTGGCCCGCCGCCGTCATGATCTCGACGATCGCGTTGCCGCCCAGGTCCTCCCAGCCAGCATCGCCACGCGCGCCGCGGTCGCTGCTGGTCAGCACCGCATAAGTAGCCATAAGACGCCTCCTAAGGCGCGTCGCAGCGCGGCTCGTCCGTCACCCGGTCACAACACGCTGGTGCGGCGGGGGCAGCCCGGCCTCGCGTCCAGGAATTTGCCACAAACAGTACCGGAGGCGTCTTGTTGTGCGGAGGCGCGGTCTGGTACAAAAAGTCACGTACTGGGACGGATTGGGATGTGCGGGGCTTGCGGGCGCAGCCCTTGTGTCAGCCACCTGCAGGCGGGCAACGGTGTTTGCAGGGTCTGTCCTGGCGGGAACTGCAATCGGGTTGATCTTCGCCGGGGAATACCAACACAGGCTTGACCCGCAGGGGAGGGTCTCTATCCCTGCGCGCTTCAGGCCGGCATTCGAAAAGGGCATTGTTTTGAGCCGGGCATACGACCGCTGCGTGATGGTTTATACGCCGGAAGAGTTCGCCAGCGTGGCCGGGGAAATTAAGAAGCAGCCCGCGACGCGGTCCGATGCTCGCCGCCTGGCGCGCCTTACCTTTTCCGGTGCGTACGAGTTAGTGCTTGACCGCCACGGCCGCGTCCTGATACCCGAGCCGCTCCGAGGCTACGCAGCGCTGGAGATAGACGTGGTGATCGCGGGCACGGGCCGGTTCATCGAAATCTGGGCAAAGGACGCTTGGGAAGCAGAGCGCGGGGCACTCGACGAGGAAGCCTCCGAGATCGCAGAGCGGGCCGGGATGGCCGGGGAGGACCAGGGGTGATCCTCGTGGGATTGCAGCTGCACCACTCCCCCGTGATGGTCCCTGAAGTGCTTGAGGCGCTCCGGGTCCAGCCGGGCGGACGTTACATTGACGCGACCCTCGGCGAGGGCGGGCACACCGACTCCATCCTCACGGCGGCTGACCCCGGCGGGCAGGTGCTTGGCCTCGATGCCGACCACGAGGCTGTCACCGTCGCCAAAGACCGGCTGGCCCGCCACAAAGGCGCGTTCCTTGGTGTCAACGCCAACTTCCGTGACATCCGCGCCCAGGCCCTAGAGCGCGACTTCGTGCCTGTGCACGGGGTGCTGTTCGACCTGGGCGTTTCTTCACTTCAGCTCGACGCAGAGGCGCGGGGGTTCAGTTTCCGCCGCCCGGACCCGCTCGACATGCGCTTCAGCCTGGACCAGAAGCGCAGCGCGGCCGACCTTGTCAACCGCCTGCCGGAGCACGAGCTGGCAGACCTGATCTACAAGTTCGGCGAAGAGCGGGCCTCGCGGCGCATCGCCGCGGCGATCGTCCGCAACCGCCCCATCAAGACGTCGCTCGACCTCGCCAACGTCATTGAGCGAGTCATGCCGCGCGCTGGCAAGCGGCTACATCCTGCGACGCGGACATTCCAGGCGCTGCGCATCGCCGTAAACGATGAGCTTGCCGCGCTGGAGTCGGCTCTCGGGCAGGCGGTGTCGGTGCTGGGCCAGGGCGGGCGGGTCGTGGTCATCTCATACCACTCGCTCGAAGACCGCATCGTCAAGACATTCTTGCGGCGGGAGTCAACAGACTGCATCTGCCCGCCCGGCATCCCGGAGTGCCGGTGCGAACACGAAGCCACCCTGCGGCTGATAACGAAGAGCCCACTGACCCCGGGCCAGGCCGAGGTGGACACCAACCCGCGCAGCCGCAGTGCAAAGCTGCGCGCTGCGGAGAGGGTCTAGCGCGCTGGGCGTTTAGGACGGCCGAACGGACACAACACAGGCAAGCCAAGGCATTTGGACCTTAAAAGAAGGGGGAGCGGCATGGACCACAACGACTACACCGCCGCCATAGACATTGGCACAACGAAAGTCTGCGTCTTTCTGGCGACCAGGCGGGCGGACCGGCGCTTCGAGGTTGCGGGCATTGGCTCGGCCCCCTGCGACGGGCTGCGCAAGGGCGCGGTGACAGACGCCGCGGCGATCACCCTGGCCGTCCGGCGCGCCGCGTCTGCTGCGTCGGCGAAGACCGGCTTGGTCATCACGAAGGGCTACATAGGCCTGGCAGGGACCCACATTGCCTCTGAGAGCCGCTGGAGCCACGTCCCGCGGAAGCCCGGGGTGAGCGCGGTCACCGACGCTGACCTGGCCTCGGCCCTGGTTAGCGCCGCGCAGCTCGACCCCGCGCCGGGCCGCCGCGTGCTGCACGTCCTGCCGCGCACCTACACGCTGGACGGCGTGCAGGGCATCCGCAACCCGGCTGGCATGCACGCCAGCGAGCTGCACATCCAGAGCCAGGTCATCAGCGGCTCCAGCGACCACATCCGCGCACTCGAAGACGCCGTCCGGGCCGCGGGGATCGCGCCTGCCGGCATCGTCGTCGAGCCCATGGCGTCGGCTGACGCCGTCCTCTCCCCAGAGGAACGGGAAGGCGTCACCGTGCTCATCGACATGGGCGGCGGCAAGACGGACATCGCTGTGTTCGAGGACGGCGTGATGGTCTACTCCACGCTCCTGCCTGTCGGCGGATACCAGTTCACCAATGACGTCTCTATCGCCTTCTCGCTCCCTTATGAAGAGGCAGAGCAGCTGAAGGTCGAGCGCGGCACCGCCCTCCCCGAACAGCTGGGGCACGCCCAGGAGATCCAGATCCGCCCCGCCGGTATGGCAGGCCCGCTAGTTATCACCCAGCGCGACCTTGGCAACGTGCTGAGAGAACGCGCCGAAGAAGTGCTGGAAATGCTCCGCATCAAGCTCGAAGCGCCGGAGATCGCCGACATCGCGCTCGACAGGTTCGTGATGACCGGCGGCGGCG
>CAYWBD010000071.1:0-6247 GCA_964456315.1 uncultured Thermoflexus sp. | reverse complement strand
GGCGAGCCTGCACGGCGGCCTCGAACCACTTGTAGCGCATGAACATGAGGCGACCAAGCGGGCTGACCGCTTTCGGCTTGTCCGTCGGTCGTCGTCCGGGGGTGGTCACAGCGCGCTCCACGCGGGGCCTGATGCACCCGCTTTGTAGCAACGTAGCCTGTGCGAGCCCGCCCGCCAACCGTGCCCGCCCGCCACGTCCTGAGGGCATACCCGCACGGCCAGGCGACCGCTACGGCCCGCGCCCCGCCACCCTGATCGCACTTGACGAAATATCTTCCCGGAACTGCCGCTCCGGAAGCTCCACGAGCAGGTCTTTGAACTCCGCGGGGACCTCCAGGTCAGACAGCCTCATGAACCGGCCGTCTGGCACGACCCGCCCTGCGACGATGAAACGGCCGCCGTTTCGCCGGAACGCGCCCATCGCCAGCGCCACGCCCGAGCCGGCGTGCGACGGGTCACTCGCCGGGTCGTACTTCGGGTAGTAGCGCTCTACAAACAGCCGGGCAGCCGTGTCGAAGCCGATCACAAATACGGTGCCCGGAAGAAGCGCGGACTTCTCTGTGAACGTCGGCGCACGGGTCAGCACGAGCACGGCCTGACCGCGGAACTGAGCCAGTCGCCGCTCTATCTCGGCCCGCGGTATTGGCGGCTTATCAACGTTGGTGACCGAAAGCTCGTAGCACGGCGAGCGGCCCGTGGCCCGCGCCGCGGCCGTCAGCATTTTCACATGGCCCCTATGGAGCGGGTTGAACGACCCCGCTAGCACCACGGCGCTCGGGGGCGGACGCGTGCTCATCAGGCCGTCGGGCGCCACTACGACCACGCTGGCCGCGCCAGACATAAGGCGGCCCAGCAGGTCAGCGGTCACGGACGCATCGCTTTGGCGCACCGGTCGCGTGTGGACAAGAGTCAGCTGTCAACGACGACCTCGCCCGGCAGCAGTGCCAGTCGCAGACGCAGCGGAACCCCGCACGCCTCAGCCAGCGCGTTGAGGATGAGCGCGCTGGAGACCGCTTCCTCGCCTTTGCGGTCCCGTGCCGACTTGTCGAACACGACCGAGTAGGCCTTCCTGCGTGCGCCGTCCGACCAGGCGACGTGCACACGGTCCTCCCCCCGCCGGGCACGGTCAGTGGCGACCGCGCCGGTGCAGCCCAGCCCGATCAGCCGCCCGGCCGTGGCAGACGTGCCTGGTGCTTCCAGCCTGCGCGCCCGTCGCAGCGCAGCGTCGGCCATCAAGTGCGCCTCGTCCGCCGAAACATGCTGGCCGGCTTTGGCGCCGACGTACTCGTGCAGAGCGGCCGACGAGTACGGCACCTGCACGTCGAGGATGGTGCGGGAGGCGCCGGGCTCGGAAAACAGCCACGCCACTGCGAGAGTCCCCACGCCTGTGACGGCGAGGCAGGCGCGCACGGGCGACGTGTGTATGCTCCTCACGAGTTCGGCCACACCAGGGTTCACAGGCCCACCATACTGCTCCGGCCCGGGACACCGTTGAACCGGAGTTCCTGCGCAATCATCCGGTACCCGGTCGGCCTCGTAAAGTCGCCTGCGCTCAGCGGGCGGCCAACCTGAATGTTGCGGAGGGGCGACGCTTGTCCGACAATGATTGGCTGGGTTATCCGGTTACATGCCGGTTCATGTGCGCGCGGCCAGCGCGCCAGCCTGAACGCCGGTAGCCGTGCGGCGACTCGACCTGAGGGGAAACTCGTGGCGTCCTTGTTGAGTACCGAGGGGCTGGCTCGCGCAGCCGCGATGCACCCCTGGCGGACCGTGGCCATCTGGGGCGTCGCCCTAGTGTTGGCCCTGGGCATCGCCGGGACCCTCTTCGCCAGCGCCACCACCCAGGAGCAGAGCACCACGCGCCCGGCGGAGTCTGAGCTTGCGGAGGAAGCCCTCCGGGAGGCAGGGCTGCGCGGGCCCGAAAAGTTCCGGGAGACTGTCGTCATTGAGCACCCGACCTTCACCGTCGACGGGCCGGCTTTCAGGCAAAAGGTGGTGCCGCTGGCGGACAAGATCCGCGCTCTCGGCCCCGACAAGGTCGAGTCAGTGGTCACTTACTACGACGAAGGCGGTCCGTCATTCGCCTCAGAGTCCGGCAGGGCCACGATCTTACTCGTGACCATGGTGGGCGACGTGGACACCGTGGGCAAGAACATTACGGACGTCCTGGCCCTGACCAACGCCGAGCGCGTCGGCCAGTACGCAGTGGGCGTGGCAGGCGAGGCGTCTATCGGCCGGGACTTTCAGGAGGTCGCCGACAAAGACCTCCGTACCGGGGAGTTCATCGGCATCCTTGCCGCCCTGGTGATCCTGCTGCTGGTCTTCGGGGCGGCAGGCTCGGCGTGGATCCCGGTGGTCATGGCAGTCTGCGCGATAGTCCTCGCAGTCGCCGCCAGCGCGCTCATCGGACAGGTCTACAAGCTCTCGTTCTTTGTCATCAACATGATTTCCATGATCGGCCTGGCGGTCGGCGTGGACTACACGCTCTTCATCGTCGCCCGCTTCCGCGAGGAGCGGGCCCGCGGCGTCGAAAAGGTCGACGCCATAGCCAGGGCCGGCGCCACCGCGACGCGGGCAGTGGTGTTCTCGGGCCTCACGGTGATCTTCGCCCTAATTGGCATGCTCATCGTCCCGACCAACATCTTCTTCTCGCTGGGCCTTGGCGCCATCCTGGTGGCCATGTTCGCCGTCGTCCTGGCAATGACGTTCCTGCCTGCCGTCCTGAGCCTCGTGGGCGACCGCGTGAATGCCTGGCGGCTGCCGTTCCTGCCCAAAGCGCCGGACTCGGGCGAGCAGGAGGCCGGCTTCTGGAGCTGGGTGACGCGCACCGTGTTGAAGCGGCCCTTCGTGTTCATGGTGGTCACCGCAGGCGCCCTTGTCGCGCTCACGGTCCCCTACTTCGACCTTGCCAAGGGCTTCAACGGCATCGAGACGCTGCCCGACTCGTTCGAGTCCAAGCACGCGTTCGAAACGCTGGTCCGGGAGTTCCCGGATGCGTTCGGCACCAACATCTCGTCGGTCGACGTCGTAGTCCAGGGGTCCGCCAGCTCGCGGGCCGCTCGAGACGCGGCGGCCGCGCTGGGGCGGTCTGTGGTCGATAGCCCCGTGTTTGGTGAAGTACAGCCGTACGAGCTCGCGGCGGACGGCAGGACAGGCCTGCTCCAGGTGCACCTCAAGGTGGCCGCCGACACCGAGGCCGCCAACGACGGCATCAGGGAGCTCCGCGGAGGGCTTGTGCCGGCAGCAGGGTTCCCTGACACGACCACGGTGCTGGTCGGGGGGTCCACCGCGTTCAACGTGGACTTCTTCGAGCTGACCGACCGCTGGGAGCCGATCGTCGTCGTATTCGTGCTGGCGCTCAGCTTCGTGCTGCTAACGGTCGTATTCCGGTCCATAGTCGTCCCGGTGAAGGCCATCGTCCTGAACCTGCTGTCGGTCGGAGCGGCCTACGGGCTGGTGGTCCTTGTGTTCCAGAAGGGCTTCGCCGCAGACATCCTCGGCTTCGCACAAGTTGACGTGATCGAGGCCTGGATCCCGCTGTTCTTGTTCTCCGTGTTGTTCGGGCTCTCGATGGACTACGAGGTGTTCCTCCTGAGCCGCATCCGGGAGCGCTATGACCAGACAAAGAACAATGAGGAGGCCGTCGCGTTCGGCCTGAAGTCCACGGCCAGCCTCATCACGGGCGCGGCGCTGATCATGGTGGCGGTATTCGCCGGGTTCGCGGTGGGCGACCTCGTGATGTTCCAGCAGTTCGGGTTCGGCCTGGGCGTGGCCGTCCTGGTAGACGCCACCGTCATCCGGTCCGTCCTGGTGCCCTCGACGATGAAGCTCCTGGGCAACACCAACTGGTACCTGCCGAAGTTCCTGCACTGGCTACCCGACCTGCGCGTCGACGTTACTCCGGCCGAAGGTCAGGCGACCGTGGCGGCGCCGACCACCGCGCCCGCCGGCGGCGCAAACGGCACGCCAAAATAGCCGCATCATATAATCCCGTGATTCCCACCTCTCACACACCGGGATGTTACCTATGTGGCCAACCTGCTGACACAAGCGATCACTTGTGGCCGAAACTGTTGTTTCCGAAAGGCCGACTTCCTACCAATTTGGTCACGTTGCCTGCGTGCACCGCGTGTAACAACGGTCTGTCAAGAGATGAAGAAATCTTTCAGATACTAATCCTCAGTGGCCGGGCACCAGATGTCGAGGTGGCTCGTGACGTGTGGACGACCAAAGTTCGGCCGAACCTCATGGACGGGACTCGGAGGTTGCGCCAACGATTGCTGAGTCAGATGGAAATCGCCGATGCCGTGAATCTCCACGGCCAGCAATTGCAGCACTGGCCCATAATAAAGGTGGATCGCAAGAGTATCGAGCGAGTTGCTGGCAAATTCGCGAGGGGATTGTACTACCTTGAGCAGGGCCGGAGGCTTCCGGAAGACGCGACAATAGAGGTGGGATTCGCCCAGGACCGCTACGAGCGGCTATTCGACCCTGAAATAATGCCCTACGCCCGGAAAACGGAGATCGCCAAAGATACCCTCACCTGCTGGCGAGTCGTGGCGAGCGACAATCCTGTGGCCTCAATGAGCTGGTTCGCTTTGTTCCGTTGGAATATCCTGTGGGTCGCCACAATGCCGAAACACTCCGATAGTACTCCAGGCTTACCCGCTCGATAAGTCCGCGTGGCAACGCCCACGTTCCGCGCATAAGGGATATTCTCGTGCTCGAACATTTCCATGTCCCTGAACACGACGCCGTCCGCGTCATGCCCGAGGACCTCCGGCGCACCGTGACCGGCATCTTCCTCAAGATGAACATGCCCGCGGCCGACGCTGCCCAGGCAGCCGACGTGCTGGTCATGTCAGACGTGCGCGGCGTGGACACGCACGGTGTCTCGAACATGCTCCGCGCCTACGTCGCGCGCTTCAACGACGGCTCCATGAACCCGCGTCCAAAGTGGAAGATCATCAGGGAGACGCCCGCCACCGCCAACATAGACTCTGACCGCGGCCTTGGAATCGTTGTCGGGCCCCGCGCCATGGACATCGCCATTGAGAAGGCAAAAAAGGTCGGCGTCGGCTGCGTCACCATCGGCAACAGCCGGCACATGGGCATGGTCGCCTTCTACCCCATGCAGGCCCTGAAGCACGACATGATCGGCTACGCCATCACCGGCGGGGGCGCAAATACGGTGCCGACATTCGGCGCAAAGCCCCGCCTCGGCGCCAACCCCCACGCCTGGGCCGTGCCTGCTGACAAAGAGCCGCCGTTCGTGCTGGACATGTCGTCATCGGCGACCGCCGCCAACAAGGTCGGCCTGCTCCGCCGCATGGGCAAGCCCGTCCTGCCGGGCATGGTGGCCGACGCCGACGGCACGCCGATAATGGACAGCCGCCTGCCGCCTGAGCACACCTGGATGCTGCCAGTGGGCGCCACTCGGGAGATGGGCTCACACAAGGGCTACGGCCTCGGCGTCATCGCACAGGTCTTTTCGGGCATCCTGGCGACCGGCGCGTTCGGCGAGTACTACGGCGGCCAGATGAGCCACTTCGTCGCCGCCTACAGCATCGAGGCGTTCACCGACACCAAGAAGTTCAAGCAGGACATGGACGCCTTCTTGCGCTACCTGCGCGAGACGCCGCCCGCGCCGGGCCACGACCGTGTCTACTACGCGGGCCTGCCTGAATACGAGGAGGAGCAGGTGCGCCGCCGCGACGGCATCCCGCTGCACAAAGAGGTGATCGAGTGGTTCGACTCGATCACCGCTGAGCTGAGCCTCGCGCCGCTCGTGCGGAAGGCGTAGGGCCCTCGGCTCCCTCCGATATCTGAGGCGCGTTGGAATGTCATTCTGAGCCCCGAAGCGGAGCAGAAAGGCGAAGAATCGGCGATTATCAACTAGACGCAGGTGGCGGGTACAATCGGGCGGTGGCGCGTGATGCCAAGTGCGCCTCTGGCTCGACCCTTTCACCTCTAGTAGATGGTTCTATTTTTGGTAGTGCTGCCGATCTTGGCAAATAGTTTCTTCCGCTCAGAACTCTCATGGGATGGCGTGATCGCTGCGGTAGCACTCGCGGTGGGCGTACTTGGCTATCTCGGCTCGTATATGTATCGTAAGTACCGCAGAAGTCTGACCCTGCACTATTCAACAGGCCCATATAACCACTCCGACAAACCGGGTGCGCTCTATAAGAGACTATCTCAATAACCCCAGCCGCCAGCACCGCCTGTACCAGATGAGCATGCAGTC
>CAYWBD010000070.1:0-4152 GCA_964456315.1 uncultured Thermoflexus sp. | reverse complement strand
GGGATCGGTGACGGCGGCCGCGTCGTGATCCGCCCGGAGAACGGGGCAGAGCTCCACATGCTCATCCGCGTCAGGGCAGACCCGCGCTTCAGGCGACAGGGTGCTGACCTGCACGCCGAGGTAATGGTGCCACTGGATGACCTTGCCCTCGGCGGAGAGGTCGAGGTCCCGACCATGACTGGCCGCGTGGCGCTCAAGGTGCCCGCGGGCAGTCAGAACGGGAGGAGCTTCCGCATGGCTGGCAAGGGCATGCCCAGGCTGGGCACGCCGTCCGAGCACGGCGACCTTCTCGCAACCGTGAAGGCGGTCCTGCCGGAGTCCTTGACGGCTGACCAGAAGAAGCTGTTCGAGCAGCTGCGGGAGGCGCGACTAACCAGGTCGTCTGCACGCGCCGGGGGTGAGGCGCGTTGACAGTGCGGCGTGACGAGCCCGTCTACGCCATTGGGGTTGTCGCCCGGATGGTCGGGCTGCACGCGCAGACGCTGCGCAACTACGAGCGGTGGGGCCTGGTCCTGCCTCACCGCCCAGGCGGAAGGGTGCGCTTGTACTCCCAGGTGGATGTCGAGCGCATCAGACAGATAAACGAGTGGATGGCGGACCTGGGGATCAACGTCGCTGGCGTGGAGGTGATGACCCGGCTCCTCGTGCGCATCACGGAGCTGGAGGGCCAGGTGGCGCACCTGACCGTGCAGGTCATCACGCTCCGGGAGGGGCCGCGGTCGCTGCCGGGCCGCGTCGAGGCGCAGCCAGCGCCGGCAGGGCCGAGGCAGTCGCGGCGAGCGCGTTGAGAGGCGGACCGGCTAACTAGGGAAATCAAGGCAAGGCCCAGATGTCTGGGCGGTCCGGAGACAGGACAGTGGTACTCAAACAAGAAGACTTCACAGAGCAAGCGCAGGAAGCGTTGGGGCGGTCCCAGGAGATCGTCAGGCAGATGCGCCACAGCCAGTGGGACGCCGAGCACCTCCTGCTCGGTCTGCTGCAGGTGCGAGACGGACTGCCGGCCACGATCCTGGAAAAGCTGGGCATCGACGTCTCAGGACTTGCCGATGAGCTGAACAAGGCGATGGAAGGCGCGCCCAAGCTGGGCCGTGCGGACTCCGCTGCCACTCAGATTTTCGCGACGCCGCGTGTGCTGAGCGCGATCGACGCCGCCCGCGCCGAGGCACGCCGGCTCAAGGATGAGTTCATCTCCACTGAGCACCTCCTGCTGGGCCTGACCCAGGACGGCGCCGGCGCGGTCGGGGAGCTGTTCAAGAAGCGCAATGTGACCCAGGAGCGGGTCTACCAGGCGCTGTTCGAGGTACGCGGCTCCGCCCGTGTCACAGACCCGCGCGCGGAAAGCAAGTACAAAGTGCTGGAGAAGTACAGCGTTGACCTCACGAGGCTGGCCGAGGACGGCAAGCTGGACCCGGTGGTGGGCCGGGACGTCGAGATCGCCCGGGTGATGCAGACGCTGACCCGGCGGACCAAGAACAACCCGGTCCTGATCGGCGAGGCGGGCGTCGGCAAGACCGCCATCGTCGAGGGCCTGGCCCAACGCATCGTGTCTGGTGACGTGCCAGACACGCTGAAAGGCCGCCGGGTGATCTCGCTGCAGATTGGGGCGCTGGTCGCCGGGTCAAAGTTCCGC
Organism: uncultured Thermoflexus sp.; assembly: GCA_964456315.1. Classification (GTDB taxonomy): domain Bacteria; phylum Chloroflexota; class Dehalococcoidia; order Lucifugimonadales; family Lucifugimonadaceae; genus SHXW01. Next base: position 2,522 of record CAYWBD010000070.1, on the reverse strand, counting down.
GGCGAGTTCGAAGAGCGGCTCAAGGCGGTGATGGACGAGATCAAGCAGGCGGCTGGCGAGATCGTCCTGTTCATCGACGAGATCCACACCGTCGTGGGAGCGGGGGCGGGTGAAGGCGCGATCGACGCCTCGAACATGATGAAGCCCGCTCTGGCCCGGGGCGAGATGCAGACCATCGGCGCAACGACGCCTGACGAGTACCGCAAGCAGATCGAGTCGGACGCCGCTCTGGAGCGCCGCTTCTCTCCCATCTGGGTGGAGGAGCCGGACGTAGAGACTACGAAGCGGATGCTGGAGGTCTTGCGCCCGCGCTATGAAAAGCACCACGCGCTGAAGGTGACCGACGGCGCGATCGACGCTGCTGCGCGGCTGTCAGCGCGTTACATCACGGGCCGGTTTTTGCCCGACAAGGCAGTCGACATGATCGACGAGGCGGCGGCGAAGCTGCGCATCGAGAACCAGAGCATGCCCGCGGACCTCAAGGTCCTGGAGTCGCAGGTCCAGCACCTCCAGGAGGAGGAGGCGACCGCGTCCGGCCGCGGTGACTATGAGGGGGCGGCGAAGAAGAAGTCGGAGCGCCTGCGCCTGCAGGCCGGGTATGACCAGAAGAAGGCCGCCTGGCAGGAGACGCACAAGGTCTCAGAAGAAGTCACAGCCGAGAACATCGCAGAGCTGATCGCACAGCGCACCGGCATCCCGGTGGCGCGCCTGGTGGAGGGTGAGGCGGACCGGCTGCTCCACCTTGAAGAGCGGCTGCACGAACGCGTGATCGGCCAGGACCAGGCTGTCGCCGCTCTGGCGGACTCGGTGCGGCGGGCCCGTGCCGGGCTGAAAGACCCGAAACGGCCCATCGGCAGCTTCATCTTTCTCGGGCCGACCGGTGTCGGCAAGACGGAGCTTGCCCGCGCACTTGCGGAGTACATGTTCGACGACGAGGAGAACATGGTGCGCATCGACATGTCGGAGTACCAGGAGCGGCACACGGTGTCGCGCCTGGTCGGCGCGCCTCCCGGTTACGTGGGCTACGACGAGGGCGGGCAGCTCACCGAGGCGGTGCGGCGCAGGCCGTTCCGGGTGGTGCTGTTCGATGAGATCGAGAAGGCCCACCCCGAGGTGTTCAATGTGCTCTTGCAGGTCCTGGACGATGGCCGTCTCACCGACGCGCAGGGCCGCACGGTCGACTTCCGCAACACCGTGATCGTCATGACCAGCAACCTGGGCAGCGAAGGTATCGCACGCGAGGCGTTCGGCTTCAAGGCGGGGCCGAAGTCAGTCTCCGAACGCGAACGTGTGCGGGACGGCGTAGAAGAGGCGCTGAAGCGCACTTTCAGGCCGGAGTTCCTGAACCGGATCGACGAGATCATCATCTTCGATTCGCTGACGCAGGCCGATGTGCTCAAGATCGTGGACAAGCTGGTCCTGGATGTGGCAGGGCGACTGAGCGAGATGGGCGTCAGGATAGAGCTGAGCGTCGCCGCCAAGGAGTGGCTCGCTAAAGAAGGGTTCGACCGGATGTATGGCGCCAGGCCGTTGAAACGGGCCATCCAGCGTCACATCGAGAGCCCGCTGGCAAAGCGCATCCTCAAGCGGGAGTTCTCCCAGGGCGCGCTGGTCAGAGTGGACGTGGCCGGGAATGAGCTGACGTTTGCAGGCGCTTAGTAGGACCGGTCGAACGGGCGTCGGCTAAAGTAGCCGCCGTGCCTGAACGTCCGCTCGACACGCCTCCCGCACAGACCACCGGCCCGTCTGGCCCCACGCCAGGCGCGCCCGACCGTCCAGTGCCAGCAACGCTTGCGCCACCCCCGGCGCGGCCGGACGCCTTCGTCCGTTTCCTGATCGCGCACCCGGGGCTTACCAGGGTGATGATCTACGTCATCGTCCTGGGCTCGATCGGCGTCGGGCTGTTCATGTGGCTGACGGGCCGGCTCAACGTCGACAACTCCGGTTACCTGGGCGCGTTCATCATCAACCTGGTCGGGTCGGGTGCGATCGTCGTGCCGGTGCCTGGGGTCGCAGCTGTCTGCGCCGGCGCGGCTCCGGGTCTGGGGCTCAGCCCGGTGGCGCTCGGGTTTATAGGCGGCGCGGGGGCCACAATCGGAGAGGTGACGGGCTACCTGGCGGGTTTCGGCGGCCAGGGCCTGGTGTCGCGGTTCCGGTTCTACGGGCGCGTGCACGGCTGGGTGCGCAGGCGGGGCGGAGTCGCTCTGTTCGTGTTCGCGGTAATCCCCAACCCGCTGTTCGACATTGCAGGCATAGCTGCGGGCGGCCTCGGGTATCCGCTCCCGAAGTTCCTGATATATGTGGGCGCAGGGAAGGTCATCCGCTTCGTCGGTGTGGCCTTTGCATGCCGCTACGGCATCGAGTGGATAGCGCGGGTTTCGTGATTGCTAGCCGGCACGGAACGCCCAGTCTTTGTTGAGACCCGGCGGCGCTGTTTTCGTCCGCCTCCCAGTACGGGACTGTAAGGGTGAGTGAACAGCCTCCGCACTATCCGACCCCTCACCCTGACCCTCTCCCGCAAG
>CAYWBD010000069.1:0-1626 GCA_964456315.1 uncultured Thermoflexus sp. | reverse complement strand
GGAGCATGGCGATGACATCGCCACGCCGTGCGGCCTCGGAATTGCTCACGACCTCGAAGCCGGCGGCTTCGGCCTTCTGCTTGCTCCGCGAGCCCTCGTAGAGGCCGACGATCACGTGATGCCCGCTGTCCTTCAGGTTCAGCGCGTGGGCGTGGCCCTGAGAGCCGTAGCCTATGACCGCGATGGTCTTGCCCTTGAGGGGCGCGCCGGAGATGTCCTTGTCGTAGTAGAGAATCGCCAACTGTGTTCGTACCCCTCACCCGCGCCCCGGTGTTGCCTGGGCGCCCGCTCTCCCGCAAGGGGAGAGGGACTGTTGATGGTCACCGGCCCTCCGTCACATGGCGGAAGGGACAGCTGCTGACCGCCTAAACGCTGCCTGAGTCTTCGACCACCAGGTCTTCGGCCGATGCGGCTGGGCCCGCGGACTTCATCACGCCGTCCTTCATCCGGAACCGCCCGTCCGCCACGCCCGGCACGAGCGACCCGCGCAGCATCGCCACCTTGCCTGTCCGCATCACTGCGCGCACGCCGTACTGACGCAGCAGCTCTATGAGTGAGTCGATCTTCGACTCGTCCCCCGTGACTTCGAAGATCATGCTTTCGGCGCCAACGTCCACGACGCTCACACGGAAGATGGATGCCAGCTGTAGGACCTCGGTGCGCGTAGCTGGCGTCGCCGTCACCTTTATGAGGGCGAGCTCCCGCCACACGGTGTTGCGGTCTGTGATGTCTTCCACGTCCACGACGTCAACCAGTCTGTCCAGCTGCGCCGCGACCAGGCGGACGATGTGCCCCGGGCCCTCGACGACGAACGTCATCCTGGAGAGTTTGGGCAGCTCTGAGTGGCCGACCGTGAGGCTGGCGATGTTCAGCCCGCGCCTGCGGAACAGGCCCGAGATGCGCGCCAAGACGCCGGGCTTGTCTGTGACCAGCGCTGACACAACACGTGCTGAGGTGGCGGGGGTGCCGGGCGCGGGCGGGGCTGCGGGGCCGGGGCTCTGCGTGGGGGAGGTCACAGGGGTTCCTCCATCAGTTCCTGCACGCTCTGGCCGGACGGGATCATCGGGTAGACGTGGTCGACTTTCTCGATGACAAAGTCCACGATCACCGGGCCGGGGTGGTCGCTGGCCTCGCGTATGGCGGGCGCGACCTCTTCCTGCCGGGTCACGCGCATGCCTTTGATGCGGAAGGCCTCGGCCAGCTTCACGAAGTCCGGGTTGCCGGTATAGCCGTCGGCCTGGTGGTCGCCGCGGTAGAACAGGTCCTGCCACTGGGTGATCATGCCGAGGTGGTTGTTGTTCAGGATGGCGTACTTCACAGGCAGGCGGTTCTCGAAAACGGTGGCAAGTTCAGACATGGTCATCTGGAAGCCGCCGTCGCCGCATACGGACCACACCAGCTTGTCCGGGCGCCCGACCTGCGCGCCCATTGCCGCCGGGACCTCGTAGCCCATCGTCCCCAGGCCACCCGACGACAGCCAGGAGTTTGCCTCTTTGAAGCGGTAGTGCTGCGCGGCCCACATCTGGTGCTGGCCGACGCCGGTGACGATGATCGCCTGGCCCTTGGTGACATCGGACAGGCCGCGGATGACGTGCTGGCCGAGCAGCCGGTCAGTCTCCCTGATCT
>CAYWBD010000068.1:0-3619 GCA_964456315.1 uncultured Thermoflexus sp. | reverse complement strand
GAAGCCGCGGGCGTTGAAGCCGTGGTTGACCTGCGTATCGATCGCTTTCGACATGCCCGGCAGGAGGAGCCTGTTCGGATCCTTCATGGCCGTTTCGAACATGGAGTGCCTGGCGTAGGCCAGGGCACCCATGGGCTCGGCGTTGGCCTTGGTGGCGGCCTCCCGGACCTTCTGCATGGCCATGTCGCCGCTCATGGCTTGCATCTGACCGATGGCCTGGAAATCAAATGCTTCCGTGAAGATATCGAAGAAGCTCGAATCCTCTGACGGCAGGTCCGCGGTCGCGGGCGTCATCGGCACTTTCTGGAAGTTCGCGCCGTCCATGAATGTGGCCACGCCGTTAACCAGGTGGAGCTGGCTCGCCGGGATGCCGAGTGACAAGCCGAGCGAGCTCACTTGGCCCTGCGAAAGGCCAACGCCGGTAACGTTGAGCACCGGCAGCTTGGGCGTGACCTGCTCGCCGGCCATGTTCCACTGGATGAAGTTGATCCAGACCCCGCCCGTGTAGGTGTGGCTCATCTTGGCCGGCTGCTGCGGGTGAATCCTGATCAGGGCGCAGAAGCGGTCGCCGCGGTGCAACTGGCTGCTGATGCCGAGGGGCTGCAGGCGGTCGCAGCGGAAGCCTGAAGGTTCGACCGGCACCTTGCGCGTGAAGGCGACGTCTACTTCCAACACGCTGCTCGGGACGGCCTCGCCGGTCTGGCCGTCCGTCGCCATGCGCTGGATGTCGCTTATGTGGACGGGGACGGACCCTGTGACGATGCCGCCCAGGATGATGGTGCAGGTGTATGACGGCCACGCGCCCGTGACCTTGAAGCGCACCAGCTGGGCCGTTTGGCCAGGCTGGAGGTCAGACTGGCAGTCTGCGATGTCCTTCTCGGGCGGGATGGGCTGGTCCACGACCACGCCGCTCGAGTTCAGCACGCCGACCGATTCGACCTCCTCCTGCTGGTCCCAGACGACGCCGACGTTGCCGGTCGTCACGGTGCCCTCGACGTGCAGGCTGGCGGTCCAGGCTGCGTAGCCGGCCCCCGCCAGGCCCAGCGCCACCGTTGCGGTGAGGAAGAGGAACCAGCCTTTCGTGAGGTGAAGCTTGAAAAGGTGCATCGAGGTCTACCTCCCGCCGGGATGCGGCGCCGGGCTCCCGCCGCGCGCCCCCCCAAAGCGCGCGTGCGCGTAGGGCGGCGCGGTCGGGCTTTGCTGGACAGAAGATAGATACCGGGGATTAGCCAGGAATTAGCGGGGGATAAGCCGGGAATTAGGCCTGACTGCGGCATGACCTCACTCCGGGACGGCCTGCTGGTGGCCCCATTTTCGGGTCTTCGCGCAATGAACGCCTCAAGGAGCACACAATGCGTACGAGGACAGTCGTCCTGCGCGCCAGGGGGCAGCCGCCCGTGATCAAGGAGGTGGAGCTGAAACCGCCGCAGGCACGCGAAGTGAGGTGCAAGACAACCGCCTCCGGAGTCTGCCACGCCGGCTGCAACCTCGATGACGGTTTCCGCACGGTCGAGACTTCCCTCCATGTGCTTCGTCCCAGGCCGGGCTACCCGGGCAAGGAACAGGAATGAGCACCTGCTGCGCCCGTCGGCCCGCTGTGGCTGATGACCAATAACGGCGGCTTCTCGCCGGCCGGCGCGGCACAGCCCAGGTTCCCAGGCGGGCAGAGGGGCGCATGAGCCGCCGGGCCGCCGCTGCCACCTCGAACGAAGCGCGCGAGGTTGGTCAGAAGCTGTCCCGAGGTTGACTCTGACCTCCACCGACCCCTTTCCCCTATCAGGGGGAGGGGACCTCGGGCTCAGTTCCGTGGTCCTGCCTGAGAAGCGGTGACTCCGCTGAGGTTCCACTGCGTGAGGTCTATCGCGGCCCGGAGGAAGTATTCGGAACGCATCTTGCTGTCGGGCCTTACGATGACCGAGATGATGCCGCAGAAGCGGTCGCCGCTCTGGAGCACCTGGCCGGGTTCCAGCTCCTGATTGCGGTTGCAGACGAGGACGCCGGAGGCGGCGTTCTGGGCGACCCGGCGGGTGAGGGAGACGTCCATGTCTATCTCGGCGCCGAGGATGTCGCGACCCCCGGCGTCGGTGGCCTGCGCCGCGACCCGGGTGACCTGGACCGGGACACTGCCGGTGACGCGGGCACCAAGTGTGATGCGGCACCCGTAGCCGGGGTAGGCGTCGGAGAGCGTGAAGACGACGGACCTGACGCCCTGGCCGGGCTCGGTGAGCACCGTGCACTGGGCGGCGTCACGCTCATCAGGGCGTTCTTCGTGCGCTTCGCGCCCGCCTCGGGGTTTGACCAGAACGAAGTCCCTGGCTTCAACCCGCTCCCAGACGGCCTCCACGCTCGCGGTGGCGACCTGGCCCTCGACGTGGAGCGAGCCGGTCCACGCCGCGTACGCGACGCCCGTGACGCTGAGGGCGGCCGTGGACGCCAGGAACAGGAGCCACTTTTTGGCCAGCATCAGAACAGTTCAACGACGGCCGTGAACAGCTTCTTGGCGATGATGCCCGGCCAGCCCACCTTCGGGATGGTGAGCACCAGCCGTCCTTGCACCTGGGCCGGGCGGACCGGCACAGGGTCGGGGATATCGTTGGCATCTCCCTTCGTCACCAGGCCCCTGACGCCGAGGGAAGTGTCAACGGATATGACCCTGTGCACCACAATGGTACCCCCGGACTGGTACTGGATGATGTCGCCAGACGTGAGGGCCGCCGGGTCAGTCTTGCGGACTATGGCCAGGTCGCCCCGGCTGAAGGCGGGCTGCATGGAGTTGCCGACCACGATCGTCGGCCAGTAAGGAAAGACTCCCAGCGAGAACCAGAGCATGGCGACGCTGAGCAGGGTCATCGCCAGCCATGAGTAGCGCCCGAGCCCAGCCCGCAGGCCTTTCTTGCGGGACGCGGACGGGGCTGCGGGTGCAGTTTCGCCAGCCGGCGCGACCATGCTGCGCAGCGCCCGGTATCCAGCGTACGGGACGCCGATGCCTATGAGGGCGGCGAGCTGCCACGGGAGGTCCGGGAGCGCGGGTGAGAACCACTCGAAGGCTTGGAGCAGGCCGCGGTAGGCGATTGCGGCCGCGGGCCCGCCGAGGAGCGCGATGTAAGTCGTGAGCACATGTTCGCCAACGGCAGGCGCAGCGCGCGAGGCGCCGAAGCGGATGGCGCCATCGGCGGTGTCGAGCGCAGTGAACTGGACGAGGGGCATTGTCAGGGCGGTAAACAGGAGACCCAGGACGAGGACGGCGAGGGCCCGGTTGCGCGGCCTCCAGACCGTGATGAGCATCGAGCGCGCTAGCTCTGCGCCGGCCAGCCCGGCTGCGAGGTGGACGGCGTTGACTGCGATGGCGCCGGCGGCGTGGGAGTAGGGGCTGAAGCCGAAGCTGAGTAGCAGGCCGCCGATCACAAACACGGACAGCTGGAACAGGGCCACCAGTCCGGCGACTGCCGCGAGCGGCCAGTTGTTGGCGAGCCGGAACGGCCCTACTTTGGAGAGCGCGAAGATGCCGGCTGCGAGCAGAGCCCAGACCACGGTCTGCAGGAGAAACGGCCCCACGGGCGTGTCGCCGGTCGTGAGTTGCAGCCACGGTGCGTTGCCGGCCGCGTATGCTGCTGCGAGG
>CAYWBD010000067.1:0-4606 GCA_964456315.1 uncultured Thermoflexus sp. | reverse complement strand
GGTGACCCCGATCTGGGCTTCGTTGAGGCCGCCGCCGCCAGAAGTGTCCAGCTGATAAAAAGCCGCCGGCGGCTCGCCGGACAGACCATCAATGAAGTCAGGGTCTGAACCGGCGCGCCAGATGGCGTGCTCCGCCGCTGATATCGCGCCGATGGCCTCAGCCGGCCCGAGCGCCTCGTGCGAGCTGATCCCCGTCATCGCACGGTTGAGGACCGGCACCGCGATGGCGGCGCCGGTGAACAGCCCGATCATCGCGAGCGTCAGGACCACGTACCCGCCGGAGCGGGCGGCGCGGGACCGGGCCCGATGCCGCATGCGCCCTAGACGCGCACTGAGTCTCATCATGGCTGCCGTCCTCCTGAACTGGGCGCTCGCGCCATCGGATAGGTACCTGCCCGGATACCGATGCGCGAAAGACCAGATGCGCCTGATTGTCAGTTCAGGGCGGGCGACCTCGGGTGGGTCAGGAGTGTGCTTTGCGAATGCCGGTCGCACGGTCGCCTCGCCCGGCGGAAGAGGGGACCTGGTCAACCCTCACCGTGACGCGAAGACCAGCCCCATGCCCACAAGCGACAGGCCCGCTCCGGCCACGGCGGTCCTGGTCAACCGCTCTCTAAGGAGGACGACCGAGAACGCCAGCGCGAACACAGGCGACGTGCTGGAAATCAGCGCTGACCGGCCGGCCGGGATCTTGGTGATCGAGTAAAGGAACGTCAGGAACCCGGCGACGAAGAAGACGGCGGATATCGCCAGGTAGGGCCTGGCTCGCTTCGGGACCTTCGACAGCCTCAGGCTCGGGGCCAGGACCGCCACGGGCACGTACATGAGCGCGGGGACCACGTTGCGGAGGAACGAGGCGGAGACCACATCGGTCTCCTTAAGTGCACGCGCGGTCGTCAACAGGCCGAACGCCCAGAACAGCGATGTCGCCGCCGCGAGGCCCAGGCCTACCAGCGCAGCATTGCCGGCCTTCGCGCCCTCCCGGGGCGTCGTGCTGCTCCCCAGGACGTTCATCACGTAGAGCCCGCCGATGATGGCGGCAGCGCCCGGCACCATGAGCGGCTTGATGGGTTCGTCAAGGACCAGCGCCCCGGCGACCAGCGACACCACGATGAACAGGCCCTGGGTCGTGGTGTAGACGGTGCCCACGTGGCCCTTGGACAGCGCGTTGAAGAACAGGAACTGGCCGGCCGCGTTGATGACCGCTCCGCCGGCCAGCAGCCCGATCACCCAGGCCGGCAGCCGGGCGATGTCGGCAAAGCTCCCGGCCGCCAGCGCCATCAGGGTCACGCAGACGCCCGCGAACCAGTTGTGGGCGATCATCACCTGCGCGGTCTTGACCCCGTGGCCCATGCGCTTGGTGAAGACACCCGTGAGCGCCCAGAAGACTGCGTTAAGGAGGGCGATCGCCTCGCCGATCAGCAACTTGGAGCCCCCGCGCTTTGGCGCACTATTCTGTCTCTGGTGGTCATGAGGAGGCCGTCCAGCCTTCCGGCCGCCACTTCTGACTGGACGCTTGAATAGCGGGACGAATTCCCGGCGAGGGGCAAACAGGGGCAGGCCGACTGGCGCATCGGGCCCCCATTGCTGGCGCACGTGCCTGACTCGGCGCAAGACAGCGCGCAATCTTCTCAGGAATCCTGGGCCAGGGGCCAGGATGTGACGCGCCGGGTCATCAGGTCTTGGCCGCCGCAGGAAGACGGCGGGCACTGGCAGGCGCAGTGTCGGCTACTGGACCCATGCAGGGTGGAGACGACGGGACGGGCAAGGGCCCGACTAACGCCTGCTGTAACATGCCGCCCGCGCAGCGTCTTGGGCCGCCGGACCCTGTTCCCGGGTCTGGCGCGCAGCGCATCGGCAGAGCAGGGTGGAGGGACTTTCATGAAGATCACCTCAGTCAAGGCCATTCCGTGTCGTGGCAGCTGGATGAACTGGACGCTAGTAAAAGTCACCACCGACGAAGGCATCACCGGCTGGGGCGACTGCACCGAGTGGGTCCGGGTCAAGGGCCACATCGCCGCCATGGAAGACCTATCTGCCCTCGTCATTGGAGAAGACCCCCGGAACATCGAGCGCCTCTGGCAAAAGATGTGGGTCGCCTCCTACGCTGGAGGCAAGGACGTCAACGTCGCCATGACAGGCATCGAGACGGCGCTCTGGGACATCGTCGGCAAGGCCCACAACGTGCCCGTCTACACTATGCTCGGCGGCAAGTGCTTCGACCGCATACGCCTCTACTACGACTACTGCGACCGCTTCGGCGAGGGCCCGCGCGGCAACACCTGGCACTGGGGCGACGATTCCCTGGAGGGCGTGGCAAAGCAGGCCGCCAAGATCAAGGCCCTGGGCTTTACCGCGCTCAAGATGCACCCAGTCGGCCTGGCGCCGCGCCCGGCGGTGACGCGCTCGATCAGCCTTAAGGCCATTGACGACACCGTCAAGAAGGTCGAGACCATCCGCAACGCGGTCGGCAACGAGGTCGACATCGCCATGGACCTGCACAACCGCCTGGACCTGCCGTCGTCAATGGCCCTGGCGCAGGCGCTAGAGCCGTACCGGCTGCTGTTCCTGGAGGACCCCATACGCCAGGAGGAGTCGCACGTGAGCTACCAGCGGCTGGCGGACGCCACGTCCACGCCCATCGGCACCGGCGAGAACCTCTACAACGTCTGGAGCTTCCGGAACCTGCTAGAGGTTGGCGGCATCGACGTGGCCCTGCCGGACGTGTGCCACACCGGCATCCTGCAGGCGAAGAAAATCGCGTCGCTGGCCGAGGCCTTCCACGTGCCGGTCGCGCCCCACAACCCCAACAGCCCGCTCTCGACGATCATCAGCGGCCACCTGTCGGCCAGCATCCCGAACATCCTGGCGCTTGAGTACTGGTCAGACGAGCGGGAGGCGCCGTGGCGGGACGACATCATGTCGCCGCCGCTCGGGCAGTTCGTGAACCAGGGCCACCTGGAGCTGCCGAGCGGGCCCGGCTGGGGGGTCGAGATCAATGAGAAGGAAGTCGCCAAGCACCCCTACTCAGAGACCTGGTACGCCGCCATGTCCGAAGGCTACAAGCACAACTGACCACGCAGTCCGCCCCGCCCCGTCCCGCCCGGAGCGCGGTCCGCCCTGCGCCGCCCCGCCCGGAGTGCGATCGGACCTGCGCCGTCCCGCTCGCCCCGAGCGTAGTCGAGGGGCCCCGTTTCATGTGCTCCCGCCTTGGTGCCGGTCACATTGCGTCCGCAACGGCCGGCGGGGCCCTTCGACACGCTCAGGGCAGGCAGGCTCAGGGCGAACGGGCGCGTAATCCCCTCTCCCGCCGGGAGAGGGTCAGGGTGAGGGGCACAGCAGGGGGGAGGCGCGACTGCGGCGCTCGGGGCCCCTCGACAAGCTCGGGGCGAGCAGCCTCACGCCGCGCGCGTGCTGGTGGGCAGGTCTATCACAGCCATTGAGCGGCCGTTGGCACCGCCTGCCTCAGGCCGCCCGCGTGGTGGCAGGCAGGTCTATGACCGCCATGGACCGGCCGCCATCGGGCGGCGCGCCTGGGTCACTGCCAGCCCCGGCGCCTGGCGCATCCGCGCCCTCGTCCACCGCGCCGTGCCCGTTTGACGGCGCCATGTCGCGGAAGTACTCCACTGTCTGCGGGTGGCAGGTCAGGAATATCACCTGGAACTGCGACGCCAGGCTAATCACCGAGGCGCAGGCGGCGCGGGCGCGGTCAGGGTCGAAGTTCACCAGCACGTCGTCCATGATGACGGGCAGCGGCTCGGCGTTGCGTGTGTACTCCTCGATGAGGGCAAAGCGCATCGCCAGGTAGAGCTGCTCTGCGGTGCCGCGGGAGAGCGCGTCGAGGTCCTTGCGGCGGCTGTCGGCCTCGACAACCTGGAAGCGGTCTTCGCCGACCACCGCTTCCACGCGCGTGTAGCGGCCTAGCGTGAGGCGCTCGAAGTGGCGGCTGGCAGACTGCAAGAATGCAGGCTGGCGCTCTCGCTGGAACTGCTCCTTGGTCGTGGTGAGCATGTCCCGGGCGATGCTGAGGACCGCCCAACGGCGGGCGTCTTCGCCGAGGCGCTCCGTGAGCTGGCCGGCCCTCAGGTGCAGGGACGGGACACGGTTTGACTCTTCGATGGCGCGCTTCTGGTTTTCCAGCTGCCCGAGCTCCGTGTGCAGGGCGTAGAGCGCCTCCTGCTGGCGACGGGCCTCGTCCTCAAACCGGCCAAGCTTGGCTTCAAGGTCTTCCGGCTTGACGCGCACCAGCGCGTCCCGGTAGCGCTGCCCGACCTCGTTCACCAGCAGAGGGTGCTCGAGCTTCAGGTCGTTGAGGCTGCCAAGCAGGTCCTGACGGCGCGCCACCTTTGCGGTGGTGGCTGCAAACTCCGAGCGGTCGGCCGCGCCTGCCGCCACGAGGAGCGCCTGTTCCTGGGCCTGGAGCACGCCTGCCTGACGATCAAGCTCGGCGCGCGCTTGCGCCCACTCTGCCAGGTCCCGTTCGATATTCGATGCGCGCTCGACGGCGCGCTCGTGGTCGCTGTAGCGGGTGGCAAGGTCGATGAGGGCGGGGGTCGCCGCGCCGGGCTGGCACCCGGGCAGGGCAGCGGCCTGCAGGGCTGCGCCG
>CAYWBD010000066.1:0-6845 GCA_964456315.1 uncultured Thermoflexus sp. | reverse complement strand
TGTAGCCCGGGAGAGACGCGGTCTTCCCGCTAGAATCCTCCCATGCCCACCTTCCAGCCCAACACCCTCTACTACGGCGACAACCTCGACGTCCTCCGCGCGTTCCCACCCGACTGCGTGGACCTCATCTACCTGGACCCGCCCTTCAACTCCAACCGCGCCTACAACGTCCTCTTCAAGGAAGACAAGGGCAAGGGCGCAGAGTCCGAGGCCCAGATCCAGGCCTTCGAAGACATGTGGCACTGGGGCGAGCGCACATCAACTACTTACCAGACCTACGACGCCTTCGTCGCCCGCGGCACCGATGAGGCCCGCATGCTCGAGGCCTTCGTAGCCGCCCTCGGCCACAACGACGTGACCGCGTACCTGACGATGATGGCTCCGCGCCTCGTCGAGATGCGCCGCGTCCTCAAACCCACGGGCTCCATCTACCTCCACTGCGACCCCACGGCCAGCCGCTACCTCGGCGTGCTAATGGACGCCGTCTTCGGCGCGGTGAATTTCAAGAACGAGATCGTCTGGAGGCGAACCGGCTCACACAACAGCGCCAGACGGTACGGGCCGATTCATGACACGCTGCTGTTCTACACGAATTCTGATCAGTACCTCTTCACAGTGCCCCGCGGTCCGTATCTAAAAGGGCACGTTAAGGAATATTTCAAGAGCGCGGACGCCCGCGGGCCCTACTGGACGAACGCTCTTACCGGTGCTGGCACCCGGAATGGGGAGAGCGGGATGACCTGGCGCGGGTTCAATCCCACGGCAAAGGGCAGACACTGGGCAATCCCTGGCCGAATATCGGAAGAACTCGGAATTACCGAGTTGCCATTGCTTGAGCGGCTGGAGGGTATGTACAAGGCCGGATTCGTGCTTCTGCCCGGTGATTCTTCAGTTGCGCTTCCAACTTACAAGCAGTATCTGGCTGATAGTGGAGGCATGCCAGTTCAGGACATCTGGGCATATCAGCCCCACACCTCCGGCGTGCTTGAAGGGACTGATGACGGGATCGATGAGGATGTGCGGTGGCTATCGCCCTACGATCAGGAGCGCCTGGGATACCAGACCCAGAAACCCGAAGGGCTGCTCAGACGGATCATTGCTGCCTCTTCGAATCCCGGCGACCTCGTCCTAGACCCTTTCTGCGGGTGCGGGACCGCGGTCGCTGCCGCCCACAGGCTCGGACGCAAATGGATCGGCATCGATATCACCTACATCGCAGTAGACCTCATGAGGAACCGCCTCCTGACCGGCCTTCCCGTCCGACTTCCCGGACGGCATCCCCGTTGACGGCGAACCCGCCGACGAGGCCGCCGCCCTAGCGCTGGCCGAGCGCGACAAGTACCAGTTCCAGTTCTGGGCCGTCATCAAGCTCGGCGGCAGGTCCCGTGGCGGCGAGAACCGCAAGGGCGCCGACCGCGGCGTCGACGGCGTAATGACGTTCCCGGACGTCGGGCCCGGCAAAGATCAGACGGAAATTGAACCCAGGCGTGTGATCATCTCTGTCAAGGGCGGCCAGACCGGGCCCGCTCACGTCCGGGAGCTCATCGGCACAATCGAGGCCAACGACGCCGCAATCGGCGTCCTCGTCACCATCCACCCGCCGACGCGTGAGATGGAACGCGCCGCGGCGGAGGCCGGGCTCTACAAGTCCAACTGGGGCGACGGCGCCAGCTACCCGCGCATACAGATCATCACCGCAGGCGGCATCGTGCGCGGCGCGCGCATCAACATGCCGTCTCGCACCGGCGTCTCCGTTGATGTCCCCGCCATGCGCGGCCGTCCCAAGTACCAGCCCGCCCCCCGCGCCAAACGCGGCCAACAGGCCAAACTCACCGACTCAGAATGATAAAGGCGGGTTCAGTTCACATCGGCAGCCAGATCAAATGCAGTCAATTAGAAGCGATTTAGGAGTCGCAGCTATGACCGGACAGCAAGCACTCATTCTTGACCTTTCAGTGAAAGCATTGGAGCTACAATCCCAGACGTATGACACGCTTACGAGCCGATTGCATGCTGTATCAGCCACATCAATCGCAGTGTTCGGAGTGGGGATGTCTATTGGCGCCATGCAACTGCGGCGAGAAGATTCATGGCTGGCGCTCACAGCTAGCTTGGCGGTTATCCCCACCCTCTGTTGGATCTGGCATCAGAAAGCAATCCTTCATGAACTTCGATTACAGTCAATCCCGCTTTACTTTAATCCGAACATACTTCAACAAGACTACGCGAAGCTCGCCGAAGACTCTTTTGCCGCAAAGCTCAGCGAATTCATCCAAAAAGGCTTCGACCATAACGAAGATATATTGTGCACGCGTGCGGCAGCCACAGCGGCAGCGCAAACATGGCTGGCCGCGGTCACCTTCGCAGTGCTTGCGTGGGTCGGCCTAGCGACCGGGTTTGGGATCGCGGGTTGAAGGCGGAGGCTGCTTCATCGGCGCAACCAGCGGATCGCGTGGTGGACGCGCCGGTGGCGGTGCCTGCCCCGGTTTCGGGTTCTTCGGCATATTCGGCAGATTAATCAATAACACGACGCCGGTCAATAGAGCCGCATGGACTCGACTCAGCGCCCGCGTGCGGCATACTTACGCGACTTTGAGCACCACTCCCACCGCGTCGGACGGGGGCGCCACCCCCGTCGGAAGCGACACCGCCGCGCCCCCGCGCCCGCCCTCCGTCACGCGCCGGTCCCTCGACATCAAGGGCGCCCTGTTCGCCCTGTTCCTCTCGACGCTGTGGTCCGGAAACCCCATCGCCACCAAGACCGCGCTCGACGACGCGCCGCCGCTCCGCTTCGGGTGGCTGCGCTTCGCACTGGGTCTAGTCGTCGTCCTCATCTGGGCCGCAGCCACCAGGCAGTCGCTCCGCGTCAGGCGTTCCGAGTGGCGGCCCATGATCACGCTGGGGCTGCTCTTCGCCCTGCAGATCGCCTTCTTGAACTACGGCCAGGACTACACGACTGCCTCGCACACGGCGATTATCAACACGACGACCCCGCTCTGGGTGGGTTTTCTGGCGCATTTCATGGTCGCCGGCGACCGCCTGGACCGCACGCGTTTTGCAGGGAGCATGCTGGCCTACAGCGGCGTCCTCGTCTTGTTCTGGAAAAGCCTGGGCGGCGGCAGCAGCACGCTCCTCGGCGACGGGCTGACGCTCATATCGTCGCTGCTGCTGGCGGAGCGGCAGATCTACATCGCCAAGTCCGCCGAGAAGATGTCGCTGGCGAAGCTGCTCACGGCGCAGGGGGTCGTCGGCATCGCGATATTCGTCACACTCAGCTTTGCCATCGAGAATGACCCGTGGTCGTGGAGCGGCAAGTTCGCGCTGGCGATGTTCTACACCGGCATGGTCATCGCCGGGTTTGGGTTCATAGGCAACAGCTGGCTGATGACAAAGTACCTGCCGAGCCGGGTGGCGGTGATCTCACTGACGCAGCCGATACTTGGTGTGCTGCTCAGCTGGTGGCTGCTGGGAGAGAAGATCGGCGCTGAGTTGCTGATCGCGGCGCCGCTGGTTATCGCCGGGTCGTTCCTGGCACAGCGTCGCAAGGGCCGCGGCAAGGACGACGGCGCTCCAGGCCGCGGCAAGGATGACGGGACCGCAGGGGGATGGCGTGCCAAGCGCGTTCGCCCTGAGCCTGTCGAAGGGCGACACTGAAGCCATGACACCTCGGACAATCCGCATCCTAATGTCGCTGTGCGCGGCATCGGTTCTCGCGCTCACGGGCTGTGGCGGCGCCGCAGCCACTTACCCCGTCGAAACAACCCCTGAGCAGGTGGCGCGCGGAGCAGTCGTCTACGCCGCCAGCTGCGCCTCGTGCCACGGTGACGCCACGACGCGCCCGCCAGTAGCCACCGCGCCCACGCACCAGGCCGACGGCCACACCTGGCACCACCCGGATCGGCTGCTGGTCGGCTGGGTGCTCGACGGCGTCCCGCTGGCGCAGGTCATGCCAAAGTTCCGCGGCATGCTGTCCGAACAAGACGTCCGCGCCGTCATCGCCTACATCAAGACCTTCTGGCCGGGGGAGGTCAGGCTCCGGCAGACCGAAGGCTCGGCGGAGTACGAGAAGCAGCTCCAGGAAGACAGCCGCTGACGATCTGACGCCCAGTCAGTCTGACCGCGTGCCGACGCCGCCCTGTCATGTCATTCTGAGTCCCGTAGGGACGAAGAATCTCTTTCGTGCCCGCCGTAGGCGGACCCGGCGTCGCTATCGGGAGCGATCAGCGCGCTACGGCAAGTAGAACCAAGAGAGATCCTTCGACTCCGGCCCTGCCGGGCCTCCGCTCAGGATGACACCGTGCGAGGCACGCCGGGCCTCCGCTCAGAATGACAACCGCCCTGGTTCCGGGAGCAGTGCCGTCAAAAATGCGAGCGCCTAGGCGTCTCCGGGGGCGACCGCCTCGACCTGGCTCATGTTGAGGGTGCGGCCGTAGCGGCTCCCAATGGCCTCCTCGACGATGCGGCCGGCGGTTTCGCGGTCAGACCCGCTGAGGTCGGTCTGGAAGTTCAAGTCGTACATCGACGGGTCCGCCGGGTCGGAGCCGCCGAGCTTGCGGTACCACGCTTTGCGGGCCAGCTCCAGGGCATCGACCGCGTCCGCGGCGTCCGCCGTGCCCACATTCAGTCGCCGGGCCATGCGGGCGACGCGTGCGTCGCGCGGGGCGAACAGGCCGACGTGGATGATTTCCGGGAACCTGCGCAGCGTCACGCTGCCGGCCCGTTTCACGAGCACCAGGTTGCCCTCGGCGGCGAACTCGGCGGCGGTGGCGTACACGGCGTCCACGTACTCGCGGTCTGAGATCTGCCCCGGCAGCGATTTCAAGTGCGACGGCTCGGCGGCCAGCAGCGGCAGTGACATCACACCGGTCGGGTCGTACCCGTAGCGGCCCATGCGCTCGAAAATCAACTCGGCCTTCGCCACGAAGCGGTCCCAGCCGCTCGCGAAGCTCAGCTCTTTGCGGGACACCGCCTCCACGGTCGCGCCGAGCCGCCGCGCGAGACGCCGGATGGCGAGGTGCTGGATGTAGCGCGCCCCCAGTGCGCGGGAGGTGGCGTAGCCGACCTCCATGCCGCCTGACCCGACCTGGCCACCGACTGTAAGAGCGATCATCGCGCACCTCCGTTCCGGCCTGCCAACCACCGCTTGCACCGTGCGGGGGTGGCGGGCAATATGAACTGGTACCCAGCCTGCCGCACACCGGCTGCACCGTGCGGGGGCGTTGTCAGCGGGACGGCCCGCTCGTCCTGCGGTTATTGACGGCAGCCGGAGCGCGATTGCCTCCGCCCGACGAAAGGCGGTCTGGCACGTCCGCCCCGAATTGAGAAGTGCGCCGATGCTAACCGATGCCCGCAACTAATGCAACACATTTTTCTTTGTGAAATACGTAACTAGTTGATTGTGTAGTGAATCACAACACAATCCGTAATGCTGGGATGCGCAACATCACGCTCGTCCCGAGCTTGTCGAGGGACCCCGTTCCACTCGACCGATTGGCTCTGCTGGCGTCCTAGGCGGCAACCCTCATTCCGAGCGGAGGGCCCGGAGGGACCGCAGTCGAGGAACCTGACGATCTCTATGTCGTAGACACCTCCGGAATACGCGGGTCAGGTCCCTCCGCTCCGGCCCCTTTGGGGCCTCCGGTCGGGACGAGGGTGTCGCCCCAGCGAGACCTATGGTGGAGACGAAGGGGCAACTGGAACGGAGCCCTTCGACGGGCTCAGAGCCTGCCCCGGCGAAAGCCGGGGGCGAACGGTCAGTCCTGGATTCCCGCTTGCGCGGGAATGACGACGGAGCGATGCGGTCGAGATGAGGGTGCAGACAGGCCCCGTATCCGCTGGCGTCTGCTCTGACGCTCACCCTCTCCGTGACCCTTTCGGCTCATCGTGCACGGTTCAATCGTGCATTGCTGATCTTCCGTTGCAGGTCTCTCCGAACAGGGCTAGACTTCCGCCCCTAAACGCCCGGCACAGGCTCTGGGGACACCGGAGGTCTCGAAGTGCGGAAGCTCGCAGTATTTGCCATGGCCGTTATCGTCGCTGGCGCGCTCGCCCTTCTCACGTTCCAGGCAAAGGCGGACACATTCGTTGCCGTCCAGGATGCCCACGCCAGCGCGGTGTGGCCGGGCTACTCGGAGACCGACAGCCGGATCATCATCGGTAAGAACGCGGGCTTCCCCATCTTCGGCGGTTGGCGGTTTGCAGGTCTCGGCATACCGGCCGGGGCCGTGATCACCGAGGCCCACCTGGAGCTGCGGCAGCAGGGTTGGGGTCCTTTGTTTCCGACGACGTTCGCATTCGAGGACGCGGCAGCGCCTCTGCCGTTCCATGCCGCCTCGACTCCCCTCGACCGGTGGCCGACCCACACCGCGTTCACGGCCTCATGGACATGGGCGAAGCAGTTACCCGGCGACTGGATACAGTCCCCCCCGCTCGCGGGCGGGCTACAGGAGTTGATAGACACCTACGGCGCCATCGATTCTGTGGTGCTCATCGAATCGCCCGACGCGGCTTCTCCGTCCGACCAGACGCACAGCTGGGACAGCGCCGAGGCAGGAAGCGGCGCGAGGCTTATTATCACCTGGTCCGGCGGCAGCACGCTGCCACCCACGCTCCCCGTGCCGCCCACGGCGACGCCGACACCGACACCCACACCAGTGCCGCCCAGCACCCCGCCTCAATCGCAATCAGGCGGCACCCCCATGATGGGGAGGATGAGCCTAAATCTGAGCGGTGACAATCCCAAGTTCTTTCGGGTGTACGGGCAAACTAGCGGTGGCCCTTCCCTTAACGAAGCAATCTACCTGTCCCCACCAGTCCCAGGTCTCGCCACTGACCTGTCGATCATG
>CAYWBD010000065.1:0-21575 GCA_964456315.1 uncultured Thermoflexus sp. | reverse complement strand
CGATGATAACTGTCGACGGCGGGGCAGCCTTGTAACCCTCTGGCACGGGGTCTCCGCTCGCCCCGAGCTTGTCGAAGGGCCCCGTTTGGGCTGCCAGCCGGCCTAAGGCGCCGCGAGCCGTCTGTCGGCGACGCCGCCCGCACCGCTCACGCCGCCCAGTGGGCCTCAGGCTGCGCGGCGGGCAGCCACACCGTGAACTCTGAGCCGCCACCCGGCTCGCTGTGCACGCTGATGCTGCCGTGGTGCAGCTCGACAATCTTGCGTGCCACAGCTAGCCCAAGTCCGGTCCCTGGCTCTGCGCGGGTCCGTGGGTCGTCCGCCCCGAAAAACGGCTTGAACAGGCGGTCCTGGTCCTCTGGCGAGACGCCGATGCCGTGGTCGCGCACCGTCAACGCCACCTGGCCGTCGAACGGCACCGCCCACATCTCAACCTCGGCGCCGTCTGGCGAGTACCTCGACGCGTTCTCCAGCAGGCTATTCACGATCTGGAGCACACGGGCACGGTCGCACTCGACCTTGAGGTCGCCCCCTTCGGCCCTGACGTGCAAACGCTGCCGCCTCTCGGCCAGGACGGGCGCGACCGAGTCAGCCGCCTCTCTGACGAGGTCCCCCAGGTCGCACCGTGTACGAGACAGCTCCAGGCGTCCGGACTCGATTCTCGACATGTCGAGCAGCTCGTTCACCACCACGCTCAGCCGCCGTGCGTGACGCTCAACGACATCGAGCTGGGCGCGCTGCTCATCGGTCAGGCTCCGGTCCGCGTCGTGCGCTATCAGTCCGGTGTACACCATGATGCTGTTCAGAGGCGTCTTGATCTCGCGCCACACGGTGGACATTGACTCCGCACTTGGATCACGGCCACGCCTTGGCTCACCGGTCTGGGATTCCAGACGTGCGGCCTTGTGCGTAGGGTCGTCCGGTCGTCCCGGAGCCACGGCAACGCGCGCAGGCGCGCCGTCATCCAGGGCCGGAACGCGGACGGCGGACCTGATGCACCTCGGGGGCTGACGGACAGACATGTGAGCGAGCCGCCCTAGGAGGACCTGTGCCGGCGGCGCAGTCTCAGGCACCCTGGTGCCCCCACTGCGCCATGAAGTTCTCATAATGTGTCGCGCACATTTCACCGGGCACGTAGGCGGAGCCGCCCACAAGACGCCAGCCGGTGACCGTGACGCCAACGGGCGACTACGGCACGCACCCATAAATCACACCCGGCACACACCAGGCCCGGCCCGTTGCCAGACCGCCCGCCACGCTTCCACCGGACGCAAGGAGGGACCCCGTGACCACGACACCGAGGCCCGAACACGCCGTGACCATCGACCGAAACGTGCCCACCGTGATGCGCGACGGCACACGCCTCATGGCGGACGTTTACCGGCCAAAGTCCAACGGCCGCTTCCCCGTGCTGCTCGAGCGCACTCCCTACGACAAGACGCAGTCCTCCGAGACCAGGCTTGGCGCAGGTGAGTTCTACGCCTCCCGCGGCTACGTCGCCGTGTTCCAGGACGTACGTGGCCGGTGGGCCTCAGAAGGCGAGTTCTACCCGTTCCGGGACGACGGCTGGGGAGCCAACCGCGACGGCTTCGACACCGTCGAGTGGTGCGCTGCCCAGCCCTGGTCCGACGGCAAAGTCGGCATGATCGGCGGCTCGTACTCCGGAGCGACGCAGTACCGCACACTCCCGACCCGGCCCCCGCACCTGGCCGCCGCGTTCGTGCGGCAGTCGTCCTCTGACTACCACAACGAGTGGGTCTACCGCTCGGGCGCGCTGGAGCTTGAGTTCAACTTGAGCTGGACTCTGCGCAACACCGCCAACCACGCAGCCCGCCTGGCCGGCCCCGAGCGCGCTGCCGCTGCCCGCGCGCTCATCGACCGGGCCTCCGAAGACCCCGAGCCCTTGTACTCCCACCTCCCGCTGACCCCCCTGCCCCCCGTCCAGGGCCTCTACCCGTGGTACGACGAGTGGCTCGCGCACCCCGATGACGGTCCGTTCTGGCACCAGTGGAACATCGCCCTCATGCACCACGATGTGGACACGCCTGTCTACCACCTCGGTTCCTGGTATGACGGCTTCCTGCGGGGCACTATCGAAAACTTCACCGGCATGCGGGCCCGGGCTAGGTCAGAACGGGCGCGGTCGGCCCAGAGGCTCCTCATCGGGCCGTGGGTCCACGGGCCCACGTCACTCGCCGCCACCAAAGTGGGCGAGGCGGAGTTTGGCCCCGAAGCGGCACTCGGCCTCCTGGAGGCACGCCTGCCGTGGTTCGACTACTGGCTCAAGGGCGCAGCAAACGGTATGCTCGACACCCCGCCCGTGCGCCTGTTCACCATGGGCGCCAACAAATGGCGCCACGCTGACGCCTGGCCCCCGCCGGACACCGCGTACACGCCGTGGTACCTGCGCTCCGGCCCCTCCGGCACGGCCCGGTCGCTGAACGACGGCCTGCTGACGCCGCGGCCCCCGTCGGCCTCGGAGCAGCCCGACAGCTACGTCTACGACCCGCTCGACCCGGTGCCGACACGTGGCGGCGGCTACCTGGGCGCCAAGAACGGCTCGTACGACCAGCGCCCCATCGAAGGCCGGGTCCTCACCTACACGGGCAGCCCTCTCGAACAGGACCTGGAGGTCACCGGCCCGGTCAAGGCGGCCATCCACGCGCTGTCATCGGCCAGGGACACTGACTGGGTGGTCCGCCTCAGCGACGTCAGCCCGGACGGGAAGTCAATGCTCGTCTGCGACGGCGTCCTCCGCGCCCGCTACAGGCACTCTCAGGCCAACCCCCAGCTTCTGGACGGCAAAGTCGAGCAGTACGAGGTGGACCTCTGGGCCACCAGCCACCTGTTCAAGCGGGGACACCGGCTGCGCGTCGCGGTGACCAGCAGCTGCTTCCCGCGCTGGGACCGGAACATGAACACGGGAGGGGACAATGCCCGGGAATCGCGCGGTGTCGCCGCCGTGAACACGGTGTTCCACGACTCCTTGCGGCCGTCGCACATCATCCTGCCCGTTGCGAAGTAAACCAGCCGCCCGAAAACAGCCATCCAGTACTCCCCTACCCCTCGATGGGGGAGGGCCAGGGAGAGGGTGAAAACCCTTCTCACCGTCCCACAATGCGGGGCCGCACACTGCTGACGCTGCGGGCTGCCCCATGCGGAGGGCATGGCGGTCTGAGTAGCGTCGGAGCATGGCAACCCAGCTACGTCAGGGTAGGGGGAGGTCCCGCGCGTGTGCGCTGGCGTCGCGCGCCGCGCTCGTCGGCCTTCTCGCCCTGGCGCTCGGCACGGCTGGCTCGCCGGCGCTGGCCGATGTCGCGGGCGCCATATCCGTCACGCCGGGTGATGCCAAACTGGGTGACACCATTACGGTTGCTGTCCAGGACCCGGACCTCGGCGGAGGTACCCTGCGGTCCGCCGAGGCGACTGGCCCTGCGGGCGCCTACCAGATGCCCGCCGGCCCGGCAGGGTCGGCATTCGGCGTCACAGTCGCGTTCGCGCCCATCGGCGACTTGAACGGCGACGGCCTGGTCACGTCTGAAGATGTCGCGACCAACATCACAACTATCGCTGTCACCTCAGTCAACGCACAGTCCGGCGTGGTCAACCTCCTGCGAGGGACAGGCAGCGGGACAGCCACGCCGTTCACTCTCACCTACAAGACCGACGAGGTCGGCACGGCAACCGCCAAGGTCACCAGTACCCAGGACCAGAGCGGCTTCGACATCACGCTGCGCGAGACGGGCGCAGCCACGAACCGCTTCGAGGCCACGTTCACGGTCGGCGCGGCAACCTCCACGACCAACCGTACGGCTCCCACCGTATCGCCCCGGCCCGCCATCGCCGCCGCCGACGGCGCCCTCGTCACAGTCGTCTACCTGGATGCCTCACCGTCAGCCGTCGTCAGCAATGCCCTCCGCGTGGACACCCAGAAGCCGCAACTGACCGTGGTCGCACCGGCGCACCAGCTGGCCACGAGCAATGTCATCGAATCGGCCATCGCGACCGTGACCGACTCCGGGCCCGGCCTACTACTCACCCAGGTCAGCTTCGTCGCAGACGTGGACAGAGACGGCGTGTTCGGAGAGCCGGGGGAGGTCGTTCCCGCCTCGGCCGAGCTTTCCACGGTCATCGCCGGTGGCTGGCGGGCCGTCGCTCAGCTGCCGCCCGTTAACGGCGATGGGCCCGTCGCCTGGTACGCCACCGCCACAGACAGGGCAGGGAACACAGCCCGGACCGACTCCGATGCCGCGGTAACGGGCGACCAGAACAACACCTACACCGTCGACACCTCGCCGCCGCGTCCCATCTCCGTGACCATTGGACAGGCCTGGGACACCGCCACCAGCGCGGTAAACAGCAACCGCCGTGAGAGAGCGCGGGTAGTCTTCCACGAGCCCGTGGCCGCCTCCAGCATCATCGCCGGCAAGTTCATCTTCGGAAACGTCCCGGCCGCCTCTGGGCAGGTCTACACAACAGACCCTGCCACAGTCTGGCTGACTGTCCCCGGGCTCAGCTCAGCCCCCGCGCCGCTGATAATCCAGGCGGGCGCCGTTGCTGACGCCTCCGGTTTCAAGGCCGAGTACGCGCTTCTGACTCCGGCCGACAAGCTTGGTCCCGGGCTCACTTTGAAGCTGGACCCACAGGTCACAAACGGCCCGCTCCGGGTGGTCGTTGCGTCTGATGAGCCGCTTGCCGGGCCACCGTCAATCTCGATCAACGGCGTCACCGTCGCGACCCTGACCGCCAGGGGCGACGGCACATGGGAGATCAACCTCAACGCCAATTTCCTCCCCGGCTCGGCAGCTGGCGAGGGTACGAAAGACGTACAAGTCTTCGCTCTGGACCCGGCGGGCAACATTGGCTCAGTTGGCGCAGCTCCCGGCACGCCGGGCTACCCTGTGGGCGCCGTCCGGTTTGAGTTCGACCAGGCCATCAGACCACCGGTAGTGTCGCCCGTCGAAGCCAGCGTCCTCGCGACGTCCAGCCCGGTCATCTCCATTTCGTACCCGCTCGAAGCCGGCGAGTATGGCGGCGACTCCCATGACGGCGTCTCGCTAGCCCTGGCGACCCTGGACGGGGCGGACCTCTCCGTGCGCGCCAAGAAGCTGGGACCTGCGCTGTACAGCTACGAAGCTGCCAGTTTACCCCTGGGCCAGCACACCCTGGTCATCCAGGGAAAGGACGAGGCCGGGAATAAGCACCCACCCCTCACCTACAGGTTCACCACCGCGGCCCCTGCCCCGACACCCACACCGGTCCCCACGCCCACGCCAGTTGCCGCCGCGACCCCCGACGCCGCAACCTCGACACCTGACGCCGCGTCTCAGGCGCCGCCAACCCCGGTCCCCGCGGCATCACCAGACGCCGTCGCTCAGCCCCCGGCGGTGGCCACGGCGCCCGTTGTTGAAGCCGTGCCGGTCCCCACCGCAGAGCCCGTTTCAACGCCAAGCCCCGTGCCAGCTCCGACGGCCGTCCCGCCCGCCCCAGCGCTGACCGAGGCGCCGGTTGTGACGCCTGATGTCCCGACACCCGACGCCGCCACGCCCGAGCCGCCGACGCCCGCCGAAGAGCCCGCAGTGTCCGACGCAGACATCGCGAAGACCGTGGTCGCGATGCGCGAGGAGGACGCCCTGGAGGCTGGCGGTGAGCAAGGGCCGGACCCGGCCGCAGAAGACACCGGTGAGAAGAAGCTCAGCGCCTTCGGCTGCAACGTCCCATTCGCAGGACGCCGCGGCACAGACGGCAGTTGGGCGCTGATGCTTGGCGGGTTCGTTGGGCTTGTCGGCCTGGCTCGCCGGCGCCCGCGGGCCTGAGCGGGCCCCGGTCCGCACCAACTATCCCGGCGAGTACTCGCTGCCGATCAACACGGCCCAGGGCTGGCCCTGCTTCCGTGCCTGCTCGAACGCCAGCGGCACGCGGCCCAGGTCATCGTCGTTCTCGATTACGTAGTACCCGACCCGCCACATGTGCAGGAACGGCTCCAGGAACTGCGCCGCAGTGTCCGGGGTGTCACCGTGGCGCGTGTACCCCCGGTACCCGATAAACATCACGACCGGGAGCCCGACCCCGATTGCCAGCCCGCGCAGCGCGTCCCCGGACTCGAACAGCCCAGCGTTCTGGATCATCACCACGGGCTTCTTGCCTGCTACCCATAGACCGGCCGCGATCGGGATTGATTCGCCTTCCCTGCTTACCGGTACCAACTCGATCCCCGTCCCGGCTCGCAGGGCGTCGTGGAAATAGCGCGTCTCTGAGTCCGGCAGGGCGACCACGTGCGTCACGCCCTGCCCCCGGAGGACCTCAACCAGCTTGCTCGCCCGCAGCACTCCGTGTTTCATGACAGTCCCTCCGTGTCCGCCTTGTCAACTAGAGGTCATCCAGTAATCCCCTCCCCCTCGATGGGGGAGGGTTAGCGAGAGGGTGAAAACGCATCTGCGTGTCCGCCTTATCACCTGGGACGCCTGACCGCGCACGACCGCCTATGCCAGACTGCGTTGCCCCGGACGTCGCGGCGCAGCGGTGACCGCGATGGCAACTGCGCATGTTGTCATCAGCCCCACGCCGGCCCACCAGATAGGGTCGTATGAGCCCGTAGCATCGCGCACGTACCCCGCCACCGGGGCCCCGGCGCCGCCCACGATCAGCGTGACGGGCATCACTACGCCACGGATGCTCCCCAGGTGCTTCCGCCCGAAATAGTCGGCCCACATGAAACTCTGCAGGAAAATCATGCTGCCGATGCCCAGGCCGAACACGGCCATCGAGAGGAACATGATCGCCGCCGTGTCGGCGTAAATCGTGAGCACACTCGCCACGGCAAGGCACAGGAACCCAGCCGCGCCCAGAAACCGGGCAGGGAACCGCCTTACCAGCAGCCCCAGCGAAAACGCGCTCGCGCCCGCGCACACGGCGTCGAATGCGGTGGCGTACGAGATCAACCTGGCGTCCAGTCCACGGTCCATGAACGCAGGTATGCGGTGTACTCCGACAAGCCCGGTCGCCAGCATCACGCCGCTGAATACCGCCACCAGCCGCCAGAAGGTACCGGACCGGACCGCCTCATGCCGCGTCCAGGACACCTCGGCGCTGACCGGCGGAGCCGCCATGAGACCACTGCCAGCCGCGGGTGACGGCGCAGTCGCGCCGTCAGGGAGCAGTCCCATGTCCTCCGGCTGCCGCCGCACGAACACGACCGCCAGCGGCGCGATCACGCAGACTCCCATGACCGCCAGCACCACCCAGGCGACGCGCCACCCCCAGAGGTCTATGAAAACCTGCGTGAGCGGCACGAAAATCAGCGCGCCCACCGGTGTGCCCAGCGACATGAACGCCACCGCCCGGCCACGCTCTCGCACGAACCACTTCATCACAGGCACCGTGGTCACGAGCGACCCCGGCCCGTTCATCCCCACAATCCCCATGGCGGCAAACAGGGCGACCATCTGCCAGGCGTTGTCGATAAACGCCAGCCCGGCCAGCGCAGCCCCCGTGATGACGGCCGCCAGCGGCAGCATCACCCGCGCGCCGTGACGGTCAAGAAGGCTCCCGACGATCGGGCTCGTCGCTGAGCTTGCGACCTGCCGTGCCGTCTGAGACCAGCCAAACATCGAGCGGCCGATGCCGAGGTCGTCGCCCATCGGCTTGATGAACAGGCCGAAGTTGAGCGTGCCCATCGCCATGCTGGCGGCGCCGGCGCTCGCCATCGTGGCAACAATCACCCAACCGTAGAAGGGCTTGCCTTCTCGCCGGGCCTGGGGACTTGCTGCGGGGCTCGTGGACGACCGTCCTCACTGCCGGGTGTGGGTCCATCTCCCCTCTCCCTGGCAGGGAGAGGGTTGAGGGTGTGGGTCGAAGTCCCACCGCTCGCTGCGGGGACCGCGCCCTCCATGGCCTCCAGCCCGTCGCCTGCGCCTGCCGGGGCGCGGTCCCACGCGCTCGTGTCGGCGGGAACATGGGGAGGTTGCCAAACGGGCACGCAATGCTACCATCCGGCCAGGAGCGACCCTCCCCGTAGCGGGGCAGTAGCTCCCCCAGCGAGACAACCCGGAGGACCCTTCGCCGATGCCATCCGCCCGCGACCACTTCGGCGCACGCGCCACTCTTGACGCCCGGGACGGCCGCGTCGGTTACTACGCCCTCGCCGCAATCGCCAGGGCAGGACTGATTGACCTGGACAAGACACCGTTCAGCGTCCGCGTCCTCCTGGAAAACGCGCTGCGCCAGTCCGACGGCGGGCCCGCAACCGCAGCCCACGTACGCCTGGTCGCCTCCTGGCGCCCCGAAAAACGCCCCGAGACTGAGTTCCCGTTCATGCCCGGGCGCGTCGTGCTCCAGGACTTCACCGGCGTCCCCTGCGTCGTGGACCTCGCAGCCATGCGCGACGCCGTCAGAGACGCCGGCGGGGATCCGGCCATCATCAATCCCATCGTCAGGTCAGACCTGGTCATCGACCATTCAGTGCAGGTCGACTACTTCGCCAGCGCCGGCGCACTCGGCCAGAACATTGAGCGCGAGTTCGAACGCAACGTCGAGCGCTACCAGTTCCTCAAGTGGGCGCAGGGCGCGCTCCGCGGGCTCCGTGTCGTGCCACCCGGCACAGGAATCGTGCACCAGGTCAACCTTGAGTACCTGGCGTCGGGTGTCATGACCAGCGGGAGCGGGCCGGACGCCGTCGCCTTCCCGGACACCTGCGTCGGGACGGACTCGCACACCACCATGGTCAACGGCCTCGGGGTCCTGGGCTGGGGCGTCGGCGGGATCGAGGCTGAGGCCGTTATGCTGGGCCAGCCCTACTACATGCTGGTCCCAGAAGTCGTGGGCGTCCGCCTCTCAGGCCGCCTGCCAGAGGGCGCCACGGCGACGGACCTGGTCCTGACCCTCACGCAGCTGCTACGCAGGACCGGGGTGGTCGACAAGTTCGTCGAGTTCTACGGCCCCGGCCTTCCCTCGCTCCCGGTCGCTGACCGCGCCACAATCGCCAACATGGCCCCTGAGTACGGCGCCACGTCCGGGTTCTTCCCCACCGACGAGCAGACCCTGCGCTACATGAGGGACACCGGCCGCCCTGACGGTACGGTCGACCTTGTCGAGCGCTATTACAAGGCCCAGGGACTGTTCCACCGGCCGGGCGACGCGCCTTCTTATTCCACGCGGCTCGAGTTCGACCTTGCGACGGTCGAGGCAAGCCTCGCCGGCCCCAAAAGGCCGCAGGACCGCCTCAGGCTCCCCGATGTCGCGGCGAACTTCTTCACCACGTTCCCCGACGGTGCGTCCACCACCGGCGGCAAGCCCTGGCAGCGCCCGTTCCGCAATGGCGCAAGCATCGAGACCGAAGGCGTGCAGGCCCAGGTCGGCGACGGCGCAGTCGTCATCGCCGCCATCACCTCCTGCACCAACACCTCCAATCCGTCGGTGATGGTGGGCGCGGGGCTGCTGGCCCGCAACGCACGACGGCGCGGCCTGAAGCGAAAACCCTGGGTGAAGACCAGCATGGCCCCTGGCTCAACCGTTGTCACCGAGTACTTGAACGCCGCAGGACTAACCGAAGACCTCGATGCGCTGGGCTTCCAGACCGTTGGCTATGGCTGCACCACCTGCATCGGCAACTCCGGCCCGCTCCCGCCAACTGTCGCCGCCGCCATCCAGGACCACGACTTCGTGGCCGCCGCCGTGCTCTCCGGCAACCGCAACTTCGAGGGTCGGGTCCACCCGCAGGTCAAGGCCAACTACCTGGCCTCGCCTCTGCTCGTGGTCGCATACGCGCTGGCGGGGCGAGTGGATGTAGACCTCACCCGGGAGCCCCTCGGCCAGGACACCCAGGGCCGGGACGTATTCCTCAGGGACATCTGGCCGTCCCAGGACGACATCGCCAGGACCGTCGCCAGCGCACTCAAGCCCGAGATGTTCCGCAACAAGTACGGGGAGGTCTTCAAGGGCCCAGAGAAATGGCAGGCGCTCCCAGCACCCGTCGGCACGCTCTTCAAGTGGGACGCCGGTTCCACCTACATACAAAAACCCCCCTACTTCGAGGAGTTCGGTCCGGAGCCGCAGCACAGGAGTGAGATCGCAGGCGCGCGGGTGCTGGTCAGCCTCGGCGACAGCGTCACGACGGACCACATATCCCCCGCCGGCTCCATCCCGCCCACCGCGCCGGCGGGCCAGTTCCTCATCGGCCAGGACGTGCCCCGGCGGGACTTCAACTCGTTCGGGTCCCGCCGGGGGAACCACAACGTCATGGTGCGCGGCACGTTCGGCAATATCCGGCTCAAAAATGGCCTCACCCCCGACAAAGAAGGCGACTGGACCGCCCACTTGCCCTCCGACGAAGTCATGCGGATATTCGACGCCGCTGAGCGCTACCGGAAGGAGGGCGTGCCGCTCATCGTCATCGCCGGCAAGGAGTACGGCGCCGGCTCGTCCCGAGACTGGGCCGCCAAAGGCCCCATGCTCCTGGGCGTCAGGGCGGCCATCGCCGAGTCCTTCGAGCGCATCCACCGCTCGAACCTCGTCGGCATGGGCGTCCTGCCGCTCCAGTTCAAGCCCGGCGAAAACCTCGCAACGTTCGGCCTGACCGGCCGTGAAAAGTTCGACATACCAGGCGTGGCGAACGGCGTGACGCCCGGTTCAACGGTGACCGTCACCGCGATGTCGGACAGCGGACACACGCCGTCATTCCCGCGCAAGCGGGAATCCAGGGTCACGGGCCCGGCAACCCCCGGCAGCGCGCAGATGAAATCGTTCGAAGTGACGGCCCGCGTGGACACCGAGATCGAAAGCCAGTACTACCGACACGGGGGCCTGCTACCGTACGTCCTCCGCCTCATGATGTCCCAGGCCAAGTAGGGGAGCGCGTAGCCGCCCGCCCGGCGCGCCCTCGAGATTGCTCCTCATACCCTCTCCCCCTGCGGGAGAGGGTCAGGGTGAGGGGTTCGGCAGGCTTGCGGTTGCTGAGATGGGATTGAAAAAGAGTACAGTCGTGCCCCGGAGACGTGATGCCGACCGTCGTCCGACCCCGGAGAATTCCAACACCCGCAGGAGAAACTCACGCTGTGATCCGCTACGCAGACTCCGTCGGAGCCATCGCCAGGCTACGGGGAGATGCCGTGTGCGTCTCGACAATGACCCAGAGCGGCTACTGGAACAAGATGTCCACCCGGCCCGACCTGGACATCGGCATTTCTAATGGCATGAGCAAGGCGTCCTCGCTCGGCTTCGGCGTCGCCCTCGGCCGGCCCGATAGAAAGGTCATCGTCCTCGACGGGGACGGCTCTCTCCTGATGAACCTGGGAAGCCTCGTCACTGTAGCCGGTAAACAGCCGGCGAACTTCTACCACTTTGTCTTTGACAACGGCGTCTACGCCGTGACGGGCGGACAGCCGGTGCCGTACGGCAACGTCGACTACAAGGGCCTCGCACTCGCTGCGGGCTACCGCGCGGCGCACGCCTTCGACGACTTCGAGGCCTTCTCGACCGAGCTCCCCCGCATCATGGCCGCGCCCGGTCCCGTCCTGGTCAGCCTGAAGACCGTCCCGGAGCCCGCAAAGCAGGCCTACGACCAGACCTGGGAGTCCAACGCCCGTATGCCCGCGCAGCTTCGCTCTGTGCAGGCCGCGCTCGGGGACATTCCGAAGACTTCTACCCGCCGGTAAGCGCGCCTAGCGCGGGGCAGGGCAGACGTCGTCCTGCCCGGCCGCCAATGAGCTCGTCGCCTACGGCTCCCCGCCTGTCCTCTCGTCCCCGCCATTCATCCTGAGGGCCGCCTGCGCTGCAGCGAGCCGCGCCGCCGGCACCCTGTACGGCGAGCAAGACACGTAGTCGAGCCCGATCCCGTGGCAGAACGCCACCGACGCCGGGTCGCCGCCGTGCTCGCCGCAGATGCCGATCTTGATCCAGGGCTTAGCTGCCCGCGCCCGTTCGACAGCCATCTCCATCAACGAGCCCACGCCGTCAATATCTAGGGTCTCGAACGGGTTGGCAGCCAGCACGCCCTGCTCCAGGTAGCGGGTCAGGAACTTCCCCTCGGCATCGTCCCGAGAGAAGCCCAGAGTCGTCTGTGTCAGGTCGTTGGTCCCGAAGCTGAAGAAGTCGGCGTGTGCCGCAATCTCGCCAGCGCGGACGCAAGCCCGCGGCAGTTCGATCATGCTGCCTATCGCAATCTCCCCAGCGCCCTCTTCGGAGCACACACGCAGCGTTAGCTCGCGCAACCGGCGCAGCTCTTCGGCAAACGCCACCAGTGGGTGCATGATCTCCACCTTGGGCCACGAACCGGTGCGGTCCTGCACGGCGCGGGCCGCCCGGACTATCGCCCGCACCTGCATCTCGTAGATCTCGGGGTACATCAGGCCCAGGCGGCAGCCGCGGGTGCCCAGCATCGGGTTGGCTTCACGCAGCGACCGGATGCGTCGGCGCACTTCAGGCGACGGCGCGTCCTCCTCGGCGGGCAGGAACTCGTGCAGGGGCGGGTCCAGCAAGCGGATGATCACCGGCAGCGTCGCCATGGACTCCAGGATGCCCTCGAAGTCCGACTGCTGGATGGGCAATAGCAAGTCAAGCGCTGCCCGCCGGTCCTCCTCGGTCTCGGCGAGGATCATGGCGTGCACAGCCTGCAGCCGGTTGGGCTGCATGAACATGTGCTCGGTGCGGCACAGGCCTATGCCTTCAGCTCCCAGCTCACGGGCGCGGCGTGCGTCCTCCGGAGTGTCGGCGTTCGCAAGCACCCTCAGGTGACGCATCTCATCGGCCCACTGGAGCACGACCGCGAACTCGGGGTCAGCGTGCGGCGCAGTGAGCGGTGCGGCGCCGATGATGACCCGCCCGCTGGCGCCGTCGATGGTGATCACGGCATGCTCGGCCAGCTCCCGGCTCCCGATGCGCACTGTGCGGCGCGACTCGTCGACCGAAACCGCATCGCACCCGGCGACGCAGGGCTTGCCCATCCCGCGCGCCACCACGGCGGCGTGCGATGTCATCCCGCCACGCGCGGTCAGGACCCCGCGGGCCTGGACCATGCCGTGGATGTCGTCCGGGGTCGTTTCTGTGCGCACCAGGATGACCGCCTCACCTCGCCGGCCAAGCTCCTCTGCTGCGTCGGCATCGAGCACGATCTTCCCGGTGGCTGCGCCAGGAGAAGCCGGCAGGCCCGTCGCCGCGACATCGTGGGCCACATCCGGGTCCAGGGCCGGGTGGAGCAACTCGTCGACGCGGCGTGGTTCGGTCCGCAACACCGCCTGTTCCCGGGTCATGAGGCCTTCGCTGACCATGTCCACTGCAATCCGGATCGCCGCGCGCGCGCTCCGCTTCCCGGCGCGGGTCTGGAGCAGGTAGAGCTTGCCCTCGTCAACAGTGAACTCGATGTCCTGCATGTCCAGGTAGAACCGTTCCAGAAGCTCAGCCGCCTGTGACAGCTCCCGGAACGCTGCGGGCAGGCTGGCGCGCATGCTGGCCAACGGCTCAGGCGTGCGAGCGCCGGACACCACGTCCTGGCCCTGCGCGCCCGCGAGGAACTCGCCGAACAGGCCCGGCGCGCCGGTGGACGGGTTCCGTGTAAACGCCACGCCCGTGCCCGAGGACCTGCTCCTGTTGCCAAACACCATCTGAACGACAGTCACAGCAGTCCCGATGTCCTCGGAGATCCCGTGCAGCCGGCGGTATGTCTGCGCCCTGGCGCAGTCCCACGAGTTGAACACCGCCTTCACAGACTCCAGGAGCTGCTGGTGCGGGTCCTGTGGGAAGCCGCGGCCGGTCTCCCTGCGGTAAACCTCGGCGTAGGTAAGCGCGAGGGCCCGGAGGTCGTCGGCCCCCAGACGCTGGTCGTCTGGGGCCCCCGCCCGGCGCTTCAACGCGTCCATTTCTGCATCGAACACCCGGCCGTCCACGCCGTCGACGGCACAGGCGAACATCTGGATCAGGCGGCGGTACGAGTCGAACGCAAAGCGCGGGTTGCCGGAAGCGAACGCAAGGTCCTCTGCGGAGATGGCGTTCAACCCGACATTGAGGACCGTCTCCATCATGCCCGGCATCGACACCGCCGACCCAGACCGGACAGAGACCAGCAAGGGGTCCCGCCGGCCCCCGAACTTCTTGCCCGCTTCCCTCTCCAGGCCCTGGATATGGAGTAGCACGTCGCGTTGCAGTTCATGCGACAGCGTCTGGCCGTCGCGCCTGTACTCTGCCCACGCCTCGGTTGTGACGGTGAACCCGGGCGGGACCGGAAGGCCCAGCCGCTTCATCTCAGCCAGCCCCGCCCCCTTGTTCCCTAACAGCCGCCTTCCACCCTCGGCGCTCTCGCCAAACGCGAATATCTGTCGCTTCGAGTCGACGACCATCGTGCACTTCCCTGCAGAAACCGGAACGGGCGGGTCAACGCCGAACGAGAGGGCCCGGCGCGCTAGCGATTCTCAGAGATGGCCCGGGTGCGGTGTGTCGCTGCGGCGTCGCGTCCGACGCGACGGCGGGACAACAATAGGTGAGCCGTGCGACGCGACAGCCGGACCTTGCGGCTCACGGGCGCGCGGCTCTGGTGACAATCGGGCTGTATCAACGTCCCCGCGATTCCCGCTTGCCCCGAGGTAGCCTGCCCTGAGCCGAGCCGAAGGGTCGAGGGGCCCCGTTTGGTACGCAAGTCAGGCAAGGCGACCAGGGACGTAGACGGATCCGGGCTGTCGCCAAAGCCGTCTCCCACGGGGAGCGAGTGCCCGCCGGAGGTGGGCGCGGGTGAGGGATGATCGCCCTGACCGCTCTGCTTCGCCGCCTATACCCCCGTACCGGACGGCTCAAGCAGATGCCGTCTGAGAGCAGCCTCCAGGTCCGGGTACAGCCAACGGAACCCCGCCTGCTCAAGCTTCGCAGGTGCCATGCGTTGGCTCGCCAGCAGCAGTTCCCGGCCGCTTTCACCAAACACTAGCTTCACTGCCCACGCGGGGACCGTCAGCACTGCCGGCCTCGACAGCACGCGCCCCAGCGTCCGGGTGAACCTGGCGTTAGTCACGGCGTCTGGCGACACCACGTTCACCGGGCCAGAAATGGCGTCATTCTCCAGCACGTAGACGAGTGCCCGTGCCGCGTCCTCGACCGCCACCCAGGGCCACCACTGCCTGCCTGAGCCCAGCTTCCCGCCGAGTCCCGTACGAAATGGCAGCCTCATGCCTGCGAGCGCCCCCCCGTGTGCGGACAGCACGAGCCCGAACCTGGCATGCACGACCCGCACTCCCGCAGCGCGCGCGGGTGCCGCTGCCTCTTCCCACGCTACGGCTACATCGGCCAGGAACCCTGCGCCGCGAGGGCTGGCCTCAGAAAGCTCCTCGTCTCCGCGGTCGCCGTAATACCCCATCGCGGACGCGCACACCAGCACGCGCGGCCGCGGGTCCAGGCCGGCCACCGTCTGGGCAATGAGGCGGGTACCTCTGACCCTGCTCTCCTTGATGCGCACCTTGCGCTCGGACGACCAGCGGCCACTGATGCGCTCACCGGCCAGGTGCACCACAGCGTCCACTCCGCGCAGCGCCACGCTGTCGAGTGTGCCGGCATCGGGGTCCCAGGACACCTCGCCTGCGGTCAGATGACCCGGCCTGCCCCTGACCAGCCGGACCGCGCTGTGCCCGCTCCCGGCAAGCGCACCGATAAGGGCGGAGCCGACCAGCCCGCTGGCCCCTGTGATGGCGACTTTCACTGCTGCTCCGATGCCCCGTGCCCGACACCCGATTCAGACCGGCGGCTCGCCCGCTGCTTCTGAAGGGCGGAAGCACCGCCTCATGCGGTGCTCGACGGCTCCGGTATTCTAACGGCGCATAGTCGCCGACCAGATCTGTCGCCTTCAGTGCGGCCTTGCGCCAGAACGGAGCAGCACGGTGTCCGATGCGATCCTGGTCAAGTCCGACGGCCCTGTGACCACAGTCACGCTCAACCGGCCCGGCCAGCGCAACGCCATTACCTTTGACATGTGGAACGAACTCGGAGACATCGCCACCCGGCTCGCGGGTGACCACTCCGTGCGGTGCATTGTCTTCCGCGGGGCAGGGGACCAGGCGTTCTCATCCGGGGCAGACATCAAGGATTTCCCTGCCCACAGGTACAACCCGGAAAGCGCAGAGCGCTACGCACAGGCGTTTGAGGGAGCCATGGACCGCGTCGAGCGCCTGCCCCAGCCCACCATCACGATGATCAGCGGCGCCTGCGTCGGCGGCGGGCTTGAGTTCGCGACTTGCACCGACATCCGTATCGCGGCCGAAGGCTCGCGCTTCGGCGTGCCAGCGTCGCGCATTGGCATTGTCATCGGCTTCAAGGAAGCCCGGCGCCTTGTCAGCGCCGTCGGCGCGGGCCCTGCGGCCTACCTGTTGATGAGCGGCCGCCTCGTCGGGCACGAAGAAGCACTGCGTTATGGCCTCGTCGCCAGCGTCGTGCCGCCAGCCCGTCTTGAAGCAGAGGTCTACGCCCTCGCAGCAGACATCACAAAGGGCGCGCCTGTGTCCAACCAGGACCACAAGGCCATCATCCACCGCGTCATCGAAGACCCGTCCCTGAAGTCACTCACCCTCGCCGACAGGGACCTGCAGTTCCACGCCTTCGAGACCGCAGACTTCCTGGAAGGCCTCAAAGCGTTCCTTGAAAAGCGCCCGCCGAAGTTCACCGGGCATTAGCGGTCATCCAGATATCCCCTCCCCCTCGATGGGAGCGGGTGCGGACCTTTCGTCCGTCCAATTTCTGGATGCCCTCTAGAGGCCCGGCCTGGATGCCATTCTGAGGCGCCCAGCGCCGAAGAATCCCGCTCCGACGCCGAGATACCCGCAGCACCCCTCACCCCGGTGCGAGACGGGTGCTCGCCCCGTTCGCTCAGCCTTTCCCGTTCAGGCGCTTCACCTTGTCATACATCACCGGCGGCAGGGGCACGACCCAGCCGCGGTTGGCGATGATCGCCTCAGCCAACGCCTGGGGGATGGCGACTATGATCTCCGGCTCCAGCGAGAACCGCCCCGTGAACCCTCCGATGGCGCTGCGGGTGTGGACGCCCGACCACCCTGCGTCTATCCCGTCCTGGGCGTTGTCCCCGAAACCGCCGCCAAACACCGTCTGCCACCGGCCGGAAAAGCCGTTCACGACAGCAGGCCCGCCGCGGAAGTCCACGTCCGTGGACACCACCATGCCCAGCGCCTTCACCGTGTAGAGCACGTCGTTGAGGTCGCCGCCCTCCTTGCCGCACGTCAGCGCCCAGTGCAGGCGTCCAATCATGGCGTCCGCAATATCCGCCGCCGCCTTCTGCCCGTGCTTGATCCGCTCCGGGTCGTCCGTCATCTGGTGCTGCCCGCCGCCCTGGCCGGACAAGTACACCAGCCCGCTGCGGTGGAACACCGTCCCGGCGATGTTGCGGCCCTTCAGCGACGCGACTTGCTGGTCGAACGTGCCCAGGTCTATCCCGGCCTTCTTGACCCGGTCGTAGACGTCGAAACCGCGGCGCAACTCCTGTGGCATGGGCTCCGCGTTGTAGAACTTCCCCAAGTGAGCTCCTCCTACGCAGGCGCTGGTCGGGCCCAGGTCACCCTGCAAGGGGCGAAGGCCGGACTCATCTCGCCAGACGCCAGCAGGACACGATACAGGCGGACGAAGCCGGTGTCACCACGCCGGACACCGCCCCGGCCAGCATCACATCTTGTACTCGGCGAGCAGCCGCCGGAAATACCGGGCGGCGATCGGCACGGCCTCGCGCTCGTCCATGTCGTCCCAGCCCTCGAACACGACGGAGAGCGGCCCGTTGAACCCGGCCTCTTTCAGCGCAGGCATGATCCGACGGTAGTCCAGCCACTCTTCCTCGCCCGACCGCACGCGGTACACCTTGGCCCTGACTGCCAAGGCGCGCGGCGCAGTCTGCCGGATGTAGGAGTAGAAGTCGTGGGCCGGGTCTGGCTTGCCCTTCACGCCTCCGCTTGCGCCCGGCGAGCCCCGGAACTGCCCCGTGTCGAGGATGTGCGTGAAATAAGGGTCGTTGATCTCGTCAAGCATTCGCACAACCTGCGGGCCGGTGGCCGGGAACATGCCGTGGTTGTGGTTGTGCAGGCCCACGTGCACACGCTGAGCGCGGGCGTAGTCCGTCACCCGCCGCATCCAACCGGCCAGCCAGGGCCAGGCCGTCTCGTCAGTCTCCCCCGCAGGTATCTGGCCGCCCAGGACTCTGATCAACGGCACGCGCATCTGAGCGCAGACGTCCACCCACTGGCAGATGTGGCGGTAGTGGCCGGCGTCATCGCCGTGAACAGCCATGCCAAACCCGCCGATGACGCCTATGTAGCCAATGTTGAGGCCTCGCCTGAGTGCGCGCTTGCGGAGCGCCTCCAGGTACGCCGGGTCCGTTGACGCGAACTGACGGTCCTCGAAATCTATGCCGTCGAACCCCAGCTCCGCCGCGAGGTCGATCATGCCGTGGAGGTCGCGTTCGCCGGACTGCACTGTGTCCTTGTATGAGAGCGTCTGTAGGTGAAGCTTTATCATGGGATCGGCACCCGGATCTTGTCATTCTGAGCGGAGTGCGCAGCACGCAGCGAAGAATCTCTTCCCCGCCTGCGACCGTCTGCGGGCCAGCGGGCAGCCAGGGAAGGGTTCACTCCGCCGCTGGTCGACCTATGGCAGCCACTTCTCAAAGAACCGCTGCCAGTTCTTGTACATGACGTTCTCGATGTCGGCGGCCTTGTAGCCGCGCCGCTCCAGGATGGGCGCGAGCTTCTGGTAGTCCGCCACCGTATCCACGTCCGCAGGCGCTCCCTCCGCGCCCCCCTGGCCGTCAGTGTCACCGCCGATCGCAGAGTGCAGCGCATCGCCTGCCAGCTGGTTCACGTGGTCGACGTGGTCCGCCACGTCCTCCAGCGTCACCTCGCCCCGCTGGAAAAGTTCGGTGCGCTTCATCGCCCGGCGACCTGACCAGTCCTTCTCCACGTTCCTCGTCAGCATCCACGAGTCCATCGACGCCCCGATCACGCCCCCGCGGTCTATCACGGCCCGCAGGATGTCGTCCGGCTGCTGCCGCTCCCCGGCGACCAGCGACCTGCAGTTCTGGTGGCTGGCCAGGAGCGGACCGGTGTAGATGTCCAGCGCCTGCCGCACGCACGCGTCAGACGTGTGCGTCACATCCAGGATCACGCCGAGACGGTCCATCTCTTTCAGCATCGCAGCGCCGCCCTCGTAAAGGCCCTCAGCAGGGCCGGTGCCGGTCCCGCCGCCGTACCGCGCAGGCCCGTAGTGGCCGATGCTCACCACGCGCAGCCCGAGCTCGTACCACTCTTGGACCTGGCCCGGCCACAGGATGGGGTCGGACCCCTCCATGCCGATCACGAAACCCACAGGCAGCCTGGCTGTGGCTTTTGCCTTCTCCCACCTGCTGAAATGCTCCGCCACGTCTGCCCGCGTCCGCAGGAACTTGACCTCGCCCCTGGCCTCAAGGACACGGTAGTAGGCCATCTGCCCCATGCCCCGAGCGTAGGCCAGGTCGTCGCTACGAGGGCCGCCCGGGATGATCGAGCCAGGCCGTTCCTGGTCGACCACCACCTTGACTAGCGCCGCGGCGACCCTGCCGCGCCGCATCTCCGGGAGCGAGGCCATAGTTTGCGTGTCGTCGGCGCGCGACGTAGAGCCGCGGACAGGCGGCGCGGCGCGCACCTCGGCGATCGGCTTCGTCAGGTCGCGGTTATAGGCAACAGCCAGGGCCATCGGGTAGTCACCATCAAAGATCAGCATCAGGCGTCCTCCTCAACGGCGGGATGTTACACGCGCCACAAGCCCCGTTCCCCGCCGCCGCAGGCTGCACTGGCACTACCCCGGCCTTTCGCCGCGGCGCGCCAACGATTACCCTTAGGCCCGGACGCAGAGGCCATTCAAAAATCCCCTCACTCTCGGTGGGGGAGGGCTAGCGAGAGGGTGAAAATCCACCTGCCGGTCCGATTCCCTGGATAACCCTTGGCCTCAACAGGAGATCCCCATGGCCACACTCGCCGTTAAACCCTCCCACGCGTTAGCCCCCGAGGCCGCCCGGCGCCTGGCCGAGGCAGCCCAAAAATTCCTCGCCTCACTCGCCCCCGAGCAGCTCGCCAGGACCAAGCTCGCCTTCGAGGGCGACGAGCGTTACGAGTGGCACTACACGCCCGTCCACCGCAATGGCCTGACTCTGACAGAAATGACCGGCCCGCAGGTGGACCTGGCGTTGGCCATGATGGACGCCGGCCTCAGCGACCGCGGCGCCCGTGAAGCTCGCCAGGTCATGGCGCTAGAGTCCACATTGCGAGAGTGGGAGGGCATCCAGCGCTTCGTCACGCCCTGGAACCGCGACGTCGAGCGCTACTACTTCTCCGTCCACGGTGAGCCCGGCGGCAAAAAGCCCTGGGGCATCCGGGTCGGCGGCCACCACATCGGCCACCACGTCACAGTCGTGGACGCCCGGCTCGTGTCGCTGATGCCGCACTTCTACGGCGCCAACCCCGCCGAGGTCCGCCACGGCCCCGACAAGGGCAAGCGCGTCCTGGCCGCCGAAGAGGACCTGGCTAGGCAGCTGCTAAAGGTGCTCGACGCCGACCGCAAGAAGCGCGCCGTCACAAGCCCCGAGGCGCCGCGGGACATCCTCACTCGCGCCGACCGCGTGGCCCGCCCGGACCTCGCGCCGCGTGGCCTCGCGTTCCGTGAGATGGCGGACGCCGGGCGCACCGCGCTCGTCGGGCTAATCAAGAACTACACGGCCCGAGCCGCAGACGACATCGCGCCGAAGCTGTGGACTCGCATAGAGTCAGCCGGCCTGGACGCCATCACATTTGCCTGGGCCGGGCCCACCGAGAAGGGCAAAGGCCACTACTACGCCGTCCAGGGCCCGACATTCCTGATCGAATACGACAACACCCAGAACGACGCCAACCACATCCACTCAGTAATCCGCGACTTCGACAACGACTGGGGCGAAGACCTCCTCAAGTCTCACTACGCGCAGTCCCACGCGTAGGCCGCGCCAAACCCCCTCTCCCACCGGGAGAGGGTTGGGGTGAGGGGCACCGCTTGCAGCGCACCTGACCCAGCCACGCCCACTTACGTGTGTAGACCGCGCCCAACCCCGCTGGGAGAGGGTTTCGCTGAACCCCCCCGGTCCTGGGATAGTCAACGAGTCCGACCGACGCAGCCCGGCCCGCTCACCCTTCGCACTGCAGCGCGGTTTTCAGCGACTCAAGGTTGCGGTCCATGACCCTGAAGTAGTCGTCGCCGCGCGCCGCCTCCTCAGACGTGAGCGTCTCCAACGGGTGCAGCGGCAGCAGCGCGGCGCCGGTCTCCGCAGCCACGGCCTCGGCGAGGCGAGAGCTCACTATCGGCTCGACCAGGATGTGCCGGACCCCCAGCCCTTTCATCCGTGCCGCGACATCTGTCACCCGCCGCGGGCTGCTCTCAGACTCAGGCGCCAGCCCGGCCAGCGCCAGCTGTTCCAGTCCATACCGCGCCGCAAAGTGCCCGAACGCCTCGTGCGACGTCACAAACGTCCCCAGCTTGCAGTCCGCCAGCCCGACTTTTATGCGGGTCACCAGCGCCTGGAAGTCAGCCAGCAGCGCGTCATAGTTGGCGTC
>CAYWBD010000064.1:0-3313 GCA_964456315.1 uncultured Thermoflexus sp. | reverse complement strand
GCCCCGGGCGCGCAGGGACGCCAGCTTGTCGAGCCGCTGCCGGATGAGGCGGTGCTCTTCGATGCCGGCCGCGGGTGTCTGTGGGTCTTGACGTTCGGTCATCTTGGGGTCTCGCTGGGTGTGCTCTGACATGCTATCTGGAGCGTCGTGTGCCATCGGGAGAGGTTACAGCCCTTTGACCCCTGAGGCGCGGTGACGCGCCAGGGTGTAGCTCGCAGCGCCTTTGCCGGACGCCGGACGGGGCCCGCGGCGCGAATCTGACGTAACACGCGACAAAAGCCCTTTGAGCCCCGGAGGCGGTCAGGCCAATAATCGGCCTTATCCGCTGGAGGTGAGACCTTGCGGATTGGCGGCGGCGAGGCCCGCGGGCGCAGGCTAAAACCTGCCCGGGGCGACATCCGTCCGACGACCTCTCGTGTCCGGGCCGCCCTGTTTTCCATGCTCGGGCCGGACGGCGTGAGGGGCCTGAGGGTGCTGGACCTGTACGCAGGCACCGGCGCCTTCGGGATCGAGGCCCTGAGCAGGGGAGCACAGTCGGCTGACTTCGTAGAGGCCGACGAGCGGCGGTGCCTGGCGATGCGCGAGGCCCTGCGCGACCTCGGGTATGAGGCCGTGGGCAGGGTGCACCGGGGCGACGCCGAGCGGGTGCTGGCACGGCTGGAAGGCGAGTACGATCTCGTGTTCGCAGACCCGCCGTACGGTGAGGACCCGTTCGAGGGACTGATGGAGCAGCTGAGCAGCAGAGGCCTGCTGGCGCCGGCGGCGACGATATATCTGGAGCACCCGGCGCAGATGACGCTCCCTGAGGCGCTCCCCGGCGTAATGCTGACAGACCGGCGCCGCTACGGGGACAGCGCGGTGACCACGTACCGGAAGGCGTGAACCCAGGGGCGTCCAGCGCCACCACGGCGCCTGAATTGGAGACCCGGCCAGTTGGTAAAGGCGGTGTTCCCCGGCACGTTCGACCCGGTCACGGTCGGGCACCTCGACATCGTTGAGAGGGCGCACCGGCTGTTCAGCGACCTGATAGTCGGGGTGTACTCGGACCCGCCCAAGCGGCTGACTTTTGATGTCACAGAGCGGGTGGCGATGTTCCAGACGGCCATCAGCCACCTGAAGCATGTAGAGGTGCGTGAGTACCACGGGCTCACAGTGGACCTGGCCCGCGAGGTGGGCGCCACCGTCATCGTGCGGGGGCTGCGGATAGGGAGCGACTTCGAGTACGAGCGCGAGATGGCGCTGATGAACCGCTCAATGCAGCCCGGCGTCGAGACGGTTTGTCTGCTGAGCTCAATAGAGCACCAGTTCATAAGCTCGACCAGGGTCAAGGAGATCGCCGGGCTCGGCGCGGACGTGGGCGGCATGGTGCCAAAGCACGTGCTGCCGCTGTTGATGCAGAAGCTAAAAATCGCTGGCGGGAGGTAGCCGCCGGCGCCAGACCGCCCCCGGCAACCCGCGGGGCTGGAGGATAACGATGACGATCCCGGAGACGGCAGAGAAGATCGAGGCCATGGTGGCAAGCGGGCGAGTGCCTGGCACGTCGCGGTCGCTCGTGAACATCGAGAAGATGACCGCCTTGCTCGCAGAGATCAAAGAGGGCATGCCGGAGCACATGAATGAGGCTCAGGGCGTGCTCCGGCAGAAAGAAGGCATCCTGAAGCAGGCCGAGCTGGAGGCCCGCCGAGTCCGCGCTTACGCGGACGAAGAGGCCACGACTATCCGCCAGACCGCCGAGGACGAGGCCAACGCGGCGTTGTCATCGGCCCGGCAGCAGTCCGAGTCCATGATCACAGCGTCGGAGGTGGTCAAGGCCACCAACGAGCGCGCCGCGCAGATCATGCGGGACGGTGAGTTCAAGGCCCAGCACGTGCTCGCGGACGCCAAGGGCAAGCTCAACAGCATCCTCCAGGATGCCGAGAAGCAGGCCGAGGAGCGCCGCAAGGGCGCAGACAACTACGCACGCGAGGTCCTGTTCACGCTTGAAGAGCACGTCGCGGGCGTGCTGAGCCAGCTGCGCAAGGGCATCGACCTGCTCGACCACAAGGCAGCAGCGGCAGCGGACTAGGGTCTCCATGTGATTCTGAGGGCCGGAGGCCCGAAGGATCCCGTCGTGGCCTCGGCCGGTGCGCCAGCGGACGGGGTGCTTCGCTCCGGCCCTCGGGGCGGTCGCTCAGAACGACATGTGGAGCCACGGCCCGTTGGCCGGGGCGCGCGGTTCACCCCTCACCCCAACCCTCTCTCCTTCGGCAGGCTCAGGACGGCGCCGCAAGGGGACAGGGGGTTGGTTAGGCTGTCCCGCTCAGGCGCCGGGCTTGTAGGCGCGGACGGTGATGCTGCGGACGTCTGCCGCCCAGGGCCGACCGGCGTCGGCGGGCATGGGAACGTCTTTAAGCAGGTCAACGCGTTCGAACCCCGCGGCGGCGATGCGGCCCAGGTACCGGGACTTCAAGTCCGCGCCGCCCACGCAGGACACCCACTCGCTCGCGCTGCGTCGTACGGCTTCGGGCAGCTCACGCTCCACGACCATGTCTGAGATGACCAGGCGCCCGCCGGGCCTCAGCACCCGGTAGACCTCGCTGAACACGGCGTCCTTGTCCGGCGCGAGCGCGATCACGCAGTTGGACATGACCATGTCCACGGTGGCGTCCGGCTCCGGGATGGCCTCGATGCGGGCCAGCTTGAAGACGACGTTCTGCGCGTCGAGCGCCACGGCGTTCTGACGGGCCAGGTTGACCATCGCCGGCGTCATGTCTACGCCAATGACGCGACCCGCCGGGCCGGTGGCCCTGGCGGCCATGAAGCAGTCAATCCCGCCGCCGGAGCCCAGGTCCAGCACGACCTCGCCGCGCGCCACGCCTGCCAGCGCCACCGGGTTGCCGCAGCCGGCAGAGGCCGCAGCCGCGCCCGCGGTGACCGCGGCCAGCTCTTCTGCCGAGTAGAGGTCCCCCTGGGAGCAGCAGGTCGCAGCGTCTGCGTCGGCGGCCGCGGTTGCGCCGCGCTCGGCCACCTTTGAGTAGTGGGCCTGGACGGCCTCGACGACC
The DNA here is from genome assembly GCA_964456315.1 of uncultured Thermoflexus sp. Taxonomy (GTDB): domain Bacteria; phylum Chloroflexota; class Dehalococcoidia; order Lucifugimonadales; family Lucifugimonadaceae; genus SHXW01. The sequence continues at coordinate 272 of CAYWBD010000064.1, read as the reverse complement.
GAGATCCCTGCAGCCTGGCCCGCGCCACCGCAGCAGTCACTCCCGCAGCCGCATGCGCGGCCCGGGGCCGCGGCCGGCGCGGCGTCGTGAGCGACGGCGGTCGCCGCCGGTTTTGCGCGGTCACCTGCGACTGTGGGGAGGGCGATGTCGCCAGATGCATTCGCGGCGTCGTGGGCCTGCGCTCCTCCGCAGCAGTCGTTTCCACAGCAAGAGTCGCCCTTCGCCTCTGATTTCAGCGTCACCCCGGCTAGCGTCTTCATGTGATTGCTCCC
>CAYWBD010000063.1:0-3407 GCA_964456315.1 uncultured Thermoflexus sp. | reverse complement strand
CGCACGTCCATCGGGAAGAGCCTGGCCATTTGGTCGTCCGGCTCTCCCCAGCGGCCCACGATCTGCGGCGTTAGCGACGACGTGAACCAGGTGTCGAACACGTCCGCCTCGCCGGCGAACCCGCCCGGTGCGCCCCGCTGGGGCTCGGTGAAGCCCGGCGGCGGCTGCGACATGGGGTCCACGGGCAGCTGTTCTGGGCCCGCCACGATCGGCTGCGAGTACACCGGGTGCCCGGCGGAGTCGAGCCGGTACCACACCGGTATCGGCACGCCGAAGTAACGCTGCCGTGAGATGCACCAGTCAACGTTCAGGTTCTCGACCCAGTTCTCGTAGCGTTTGCGCATGAACTCCGGACGCCACTGGATTCGGCGGCCCATCTCCAGCAGCCTGTCCTTCTTGTCCGTGAGCCGCACGAACCACTGCCGAGTGGTCAGGTATTCGAGCGGGCTCTCACCCTTCTCGTAGTAACGGACCGAGTGCACGATCGGCGCAGGCTCACCCTGGAGGGGCGCTCGCGCACCCACACCCTGACCCTCTCCCTGCGACGGGGAGGGGAGGGCTGTGACCGCGCTATTCGCCGGGTCGCGCAGCATCTCGACCACCGCGGCCCTCGCAGAGGAGAGCCGCTTCCCGACGGTGCGCTGGTAGTTGGCATTGGCCTGCTCCGGGCGCAGGCTCTCCCAGCCAGGCGCGCCAAACGTCCGCGGCGCCACCCGGCCGTCACGACCCGTCACCTGTCGCAGGGCCAGCTTGTGCTCGCGCCACCACTCAACGTCGGTTTGGTCACCAAACGTGCAGACCATGAGGATGCCGGTGCCCTTCGCCGGGTCCACGAGCGCGCTCGGGAAGATGGGCACCCGGGCAAAAAATGCCGGCGTGACTGCGTACTTGCCGAACAGGCCGCGGTAGTGGGCATCATCCGGGTGCGCCGTCACGCCGACGCACGCCGCCAACAGCTCAGGCCGGGTCGTGGATATGACGAATGAGCCGCCGCCCTCCACGCCGAACTCAATGTTATGGAACGCACCCTGTTTCTCCCGGTCCTCCACCTCCGCCTGCGCCACCGCCGTCTGGAAGTCCACGTCCCACATCGTGGGCGACTCCAGCTGGTAGACGTGGCCCTTCTGGTACAGGTCCAGGAAGCTGCGCTGCGCGATCCTCCGGCAGCGGTCGTCAATCGTGGCGTACTCCTCGCGCCAGTCGATCGACAGGCCCAGTCGTTGCATCAGGTCCTTGTACGCCACCTCGTCCAGGGCAGTGACCCGGTGGCACAGCTCGATGAAGTTCTGCCTCGACACAACTCGCGCCGGTGCGTCCTTCTCCTTGCCCGTCGCACCGGCAACGTGCACAACGTCGGCGCTCAGTCCAGGGACGTACGCGGCGCCCGGCTCCGCCCGCACGTTGAAGTAGTTCTGGACCCGGCGTTCCGTCGGCAGGCCGTTGTCGTCCCAGCCCATGGGGTAGCACACGGCCCAGCCGCGCATGCGCCTGTAGCGGGCGATGATGTCCTGGTGCGTGTACGAGAACACGTGGCCGATGTGCAGCGACCCCGACACCGTTGGAGGCGGGGAGTCCACGACGAACGTGCGCTCCCGCGTCTGCGTAGTGTCGCGGGCGTACAGGCCGAGCCGGGCCCACTCTGCCCGCCACTTGGCCTCCGTCGCCGCCGCGTCGTAGTTCTTTGGAAGCGAGGCGAGGTCGATATGCCCCGGTTCACCCGGCCGCTGTGTCATCCACCAAGCCTCTCATATGCCAGCGCGCCGCTAGGCCGGACGAGAACTTTGACGACGCTCCTGCGCCACTGGCTCCCTGCGCGGCGCGTGGCAGATGACAATCTTGTCCCGGGCGCGGCGTTATCGCGACGGCGCTCGGGGTGTTCACTTGTCGGCTGCCGCCGCTGCGTTGCGGACGTACCCGCGGAGCTTCGCGACCAGGTCCTCGTCCAGCGTCCGCAGCTTGATGTGGCGCATCGCCTTGCCCGTGCCTTCGATCAGCGCGTACGGGTCGGGCATGGCGGCGCCCTCGAAAAACCCAAGCTGCAGGTAGGTCCGCTGCGTGGCGATGTAGACGGCGTCCCGGGCCTTCGCGTAAACGGGGTTGCCCCACTTTACGGCCTCCCGGAACGTCGGTTCTACGTCCAGGATCATGCGACGCAGCCGGGCCGCCATCTGCCGCTGCTCCGGCGTCAGTACCGCAATCCACTCTTCGACGCTGCTGGACCTGTGCATACAGTCAGGCTGTCCGGCGGCGGCCGTTGACCGCTGATCGGCGTGGCCCGTTCACCGTCGCGGTTGCGCGCAGGCCCGTCTCCGCCTCGATCGCCGCTGCTGAACGCGCCTCTCGGAGCCGCCGCTCGTGGGCCCGGCGCATGCGCTCCAGCTGGACCAGACCCTTGCGCGTGTCAGACGCCACCCGGGCCGGGTCCAGGCGTTTCATACGGCGCTTGAACAGCCAGTACGTGAACGCATCGAGGTCGCCAAGCGACGCCTGCTTCCGGCCAGGGCCGTGCCGACCGCGCTGCTCGTCGCGTCCCTCGACGTAGAACTCGGCCCAGAGCACGTCTGGCCGGCCGTCATACAGTCGCTCGAACGCCTCTTCGCGGGCCTTCTCAGACGGCTCATGCCCGCTCGCGACGCGGCGCTTTGTTATCTCCTCCTCGACAGCCGTTACCAGCGCCCGCTCCACCGACACCCCGTAGACGTAGCTCAGGTGGGAGCGGTACTTATCTACGCCGAGCAATCGGGTGAACTCGGCCTCTTCAACGCCGCCGACGGGGTCCGAGTCGCTAAGCCATCCGGCAAGCGCATCTGGGGCGATGGCGCCGTCGCAGCCCCGGGCCAGCCGGGACGCCAGCAGTCGCCAGTCGAAGGCCTCGCCTGCGATCAGGTAGTCGCGGCGTTCGCCCTCCCAGGTCTCGGTCGCCAGCGGCCAGGCCCCGATCGCCTCCAGCATCGCCCGCTTCCAGCAAGACGGGTCTGAACGCAGCTGCCCTTGAAGGGTCGCCACCACCTCCTGCGCCGTCACCGCCGATGCACTCTCGGTCGCAACGAGCGTCGCAGGCAGGGGGTCTGCCACAGCAGATGGGCTCTGTGTCGCGGCGTCAGGCATTTGTGCTCAGCATCGCGTAACGCTCTGCTTTGGGCGCCGCGAAAAAGGCCCGCAGCTTTTCATGAGGCAAAGTGTTGACCACGCGGGCGCCCTCGCACCAACCCCGGCGGGCCTGGGCGACTCCGTAGCGCATCCAGGCAAGCTCCTCGGGCCGGTGGGCGTCCGTGCTGACCGCAAAGATAACACCAAGCTCCCGCGCCCTCCGGATGTGGGTGTCCTTCAGGTCCAGCCGGGGAGGGGAAGCATTGATCTCCAGGACGGTGCCAGTTTGGGCCGCGGCAGCAAAAACGGCGTCGAAG
>CAYWBD010000062.1:0-1639 GCA_964456315.1 uncultured Thermoflexus sp. | reverse complement strand
GATCATCGCCGCCGTGCTGCCCTTTCCCTTAGAGCCAGCCACGTGTACGACTGGGACGGCCAGGTGCGGGTCGTCCAGCCGGGATAGCAGCACGCTGAGCCGCTCCAGGTGCCAGGCGGGCGGCTCGGCGCCGCGCGACTTCCTCTCGAAGTCGGCGAGGGTCAGGAGCTTGTCGAGTGCGGTCCGATAATCGTGGGACAACCGGGCGGTTCCCTTGTGCGCATACTGGCTCTGGGAGCAAGTGTATCGCCGGGTGACCGGGCAGCCGGCTGGACGCACGGGTGCGCCTCCCCTGGAGGCTTCGCGCCGGGAAATACTAAGCAGAAGGGGCGACTGAGGCCATCTGAGCCGCCGAGCCCCCCACCTGACCCGTATGGCGAACTGAGGTACCGGTATGAGAGACCTTTTCGGCAACCCGGCCGACGGCAGCTTCCTGGCCTGGCTGGCTGACGAGGGCGTCTGGGCGACGCTGATCGTTTTAGGCACTGCGGTGGTGTGGTACATCCTGCACCGGCTGACCGAGGCGTGGATCGAACGCACGGTTGCCCGCATCGGGGACAGCTGGCTGTTTGGGAACATGGCCGGCAAGAAGGCGCTGCTCAAATGGGTCGATGAGGCCGTCATCGCGCTGCTGATCGCCCCCGCGGCCGTTGTCGGCCTGCTGGACGTGCTGGGGGTCGACATCACACCGGCGCTGGACGCCGTTGCCAGCGCCTGGGACGCTGCTCGTCCCTGGCTTACCGACCACGGCGTGAAGATCGTGCTGATCCTGGGGTTTGGCTGGGTAGCCAGCAACGTGCTGGGCCGGGCGCTGCCACGCCTGCTTACGCGTGTCATCGTGCGGGCGCAAGGCGAGGACGAGGCCCCTGACGAAGCGCGTCGGCGTGCAGACACGTTGTCTGGCGTGTTCAGCGGCGTGGTTACGGGACTTGTCGTGCTGGTGGTGCTACTGACGGTCTTGCAGGAGCTGAGCGTCCCAATCGGGCCGCTGATCGGCAGCCTCGGACTCGCCGGTGTCGCCGTAGGCTTTGGCGCGCAGTGGCTGGTGCGCGACCTCATAGCCGGGGCGTTCATCATTGGCGAGAACCAGTACCGGCAGGGGGACGTGGTGGAAATCGCCGGCGCGGCGGGCCTCGTGGAGTCGATCAACCTGCGCCGTACAGTGCTGCGGGACATCGACGGAAAGCTGCACTCGGTGCCGAACGGCGAGATCAAGATCGCATCGAACTTCTCCCGCAAGTGGGCGCGGGTGAACGTTGACATCGAGGTCGCCTACAAGCACGACCTTGACCACGTGCTCGACGTGCTTACGGAAATCGGCGCGCAGCTTGCCAGAGAGCCCTACTGGGCAGAGGTCATCGTCGAGCCACCGAAGCCGCTCGGCGTGGACAAGTTCGGTGAGTCAGGCGTCACCGTCAAGGTGCTGGGCATGACGAAGCCACTCAAGAACGCCCAGGTGAAATGGGAGCTCCTCTACCGAATCAAGAAACGGTTCGACGAGGAGGGGATTGAGATGCCTTTCCCGCACCGCACGATCTACTGGGGCGACGGGTCTCACCCGCAATCGGGGGACGCCGGGTCTGCTGGGGCGGCAAGGCAGGTCCGGGAAAAGCTTGCAGCGGGCGCCCGCGCGGCCGCG
>CAYWBD010000061.1:0-6885 GCA_964456315.1 uncultured Thermoflexus sp. | reverse complement strand
TAGGGGGATGACGCTGCCCCGGCTCCCGATAACGTTTCCATACCTGGCGACAGCGAACTTGGTGACTCGCCCACCGGCGTAAGCGTTGCCCTGGACGAACAGCTTCTCGGCAACAAGCTTGGTCGCCCCGTACAGGTTGATCGGGTTGACTGCCTTGTCAGTTGAAAGCGCCAGCACGCGCTTCACGCAGCAGTCAATCGCGGCTTCGATGACGTTCTTCCCGCCGACGATATTCGTCAGCACGGCCTCGAAAGGGTCCGCTTCAGCCGCCGGCACCTGCTTCATGGCGGCGGCATGAACAACGATATCGACACCATGGAACGCCCGGCGCAGACGGTCATAGTCCCGCACGTCGCCCAGGAAGTACCGGACCTTTTCTTCGGGGAACTCCTTCTTCATCTCGGACTGTTTGAGTTCATCGCGAGATAAGACAGCCAGGCGCCGGGGGTGGTACTTCCTGAGCATCACCTCGACGAACTTCTTGCCGAACGACCCCGTGCCCCCGGTGATCAGCACCGATGATGTAGCCCAGTCGATCTTCTGCAAACTTGACCTCGCCGTGGGGGCCAGCCTAGATGCGGCCCAACGTGTCTTTGATGACCTGGACGATCTCGTCCTGGCTGGCTTCCGGAAGGCCGGGCCAGGCCGGTATGTCTATCTTGCGCTGCCAAGCGCGGAGGGCGACGGGCAGTTCTTCGGGCCTGCAGCCAAACCTCTCCCGGTAATACGGCTGGATGTGGATAGGCGGGAACCCGAGCCGGGTCTCGATGCCGTGTCCGGCGAGCGCGCTGACTGCCGCATCCCGCGCTCGCATGTCCGGCAGACGGACCGAGTACATGTACCAACTCTGGGCGGTGGCGTACTCAGGACGCGGCGGAGGTTCGACTCCGCGCACGTGCCGGAACGCAGCATCGTACCGTTCTGCTATGCGCTCCTTCTCACCGAGGGACCAAGAGACCCGCTTAAGTTGTGAATGTCCCAGGGCTGCTTGAATCTCGGTCATCCTGTAGTTGAAACCGAGGGCCACATGGTTGTAGCGGCCGTCCTGGCCCTGGTTGACGAGGGTCCTGAGCTTCCCAGCAAGGCGAGCATGGTTCGTAGTGATCATGCCGCCTTCACCGGTGGTGATCGTCTTGTTGGGAAAAAAGCTGAAAATGTGCAGCAGGGCCTGGGAGCCGACGGGGCGTCCCTTGTAGCCGGAGCCTAGAGATTCCGCGCTATCGATGATCAGCGGGATGCCGGTCTCTTTCGACAGGCGCAGGACCGGGTCGTAGTCCAGCGTCAGTCCGTTCATCTCGACAGGCATGAACGCTTTCGTCCTGGGCGTGATATGCCGTCGGAGAATGTCGGCCGTCACGTTATAGGTGTCAGGGTCGCATTCGCAGAGGACAGGCTGTCCGCCTTGATAAAGCACGACGTTCGCCGTTGAAATGAAGGTCAGCGTCGGGACGATGACCTCGTCGCCAGGACCGGTCCCCAGGGCGGCAAGAGCCACGTGCAGCGCCGCTGTGCCGTTGTTGACGGCGATGGCGTGGGAGACGTCCAGGTATGCGGCGAACGCCTCTTCAAACGCCCTCACCCTGAGCCCGGAACTGATGCGGCCACTGCGGACTACGTCGGCGACGGCCTGGGCGTCCTCCTCGGTCAGGACGGCATTTGCGACCGGGATTCGGATGTTCACTTCGCAACCCTGTCCTCTGTCAGGCCCGAATACCAGCGGAACGTGGCCTCGAGTCCGGCGCGGAGCCTGACCTGCGGCTCGTATCCCAGCATTCGACGTGCTTTCGAAATGTCGGGGCAGCGTCGCATGGTGCTCCCTGGAGGGGCGTCACGCACAAGGACGCCGGGCGACACACCCGCGACCCTGAACATCAGGTCCGCTAGGTCGGTAATACGCGTCTCCTCGCGATCATCACCGAGGTTGATTACATGGCCGTCCGCGCCGTCGGTGGCCGCCGCCAGCACAGTACCGCGCACAAAGTCCTGCACGAAGCAGAAGGCCCGGGTGTTGTCTCCACCGCTTATGACGAACGGGTCCTCTTTCTGCAGGATGCGCGCTGCGAACTGGGGAATCACGTGGTCGTGGCCCATACGGGGGCCGTAAATGTTGTGCGGGCGGATAACGACGAACGGCACGCCAGCGGTCCGTCCATAGTTGATAACCAGCGCCTCGCCGGCGATCTTGCTCGTCGCATAGCTCCACCGCGGGTTGCACATGTCTTCGACGGTCAGCGCCACCGTCTCAGGAGTAGGAATTGGCACGCCGGCTGTCCCAGCGTACGTTTCGGAAGAAGACGTGAAGACGATGCGCCCCCGCTGGCGGCTCCTGCGGTGCCACCTGAGCATCTCGATCACCAGCGAGATGTTTGCGTCCAGCACCTCGTACGGGCGCTCGTAGAAATGGCGCGTGCCGTTTATCGCAGCGAAGTGGATGACAGCGTCGAACTGTCCGTCGATGCTGTCCCACGCGCCGGGCTGGAGCAGGTCAGCTTTGCGCAGAGAGACCTTCGGACGGGCAGCCAGGGCAGTCAGGTCTTTGTCCTGCGAGCCGCGCGAAAAGTCGTCCGCTGCCACCACTTGGTGGCCCGCATCAGCCAGGGCGGCGACGGTGTGATAGCCAAGGAACCCCGCGCCCCCGGTGATCAGGAAGCGCATCGTCCGTCTCCAATCCGGACCAGTTTCACGCCTTCGGGCAGCTTCTTCGGCACGCCGATCAGGCCGTGCCACGAGTCCACAACGAGCAGTGGCCGCGCTGCGGTCTCGAAAACCCAAGAGGCATCGACGTTGCGGAGGGCCGAGTGGTCCGTGAGGAACAGCACTACGTTGGACCCGCGTATGGCGTCAGCCAGGCTGCCGGCAACCGGCTGACCGTTGAACTCCTTCACGATGGGGTCGAACAAGCGGAAGTCAGGGGGGCCCGCAGCGCCGTTCTTTGCACCGGCGATCTCGCGGTACACAAGCTGGGCGGGCGAGCCGCGGGTGTCGTTGGTCTCAGGACGGCCTTTGAAAGCGAGGCCCAGCAGGGATACGGTCAGCGTCCTCCGCTTCTGTTTCATGAAGCGCAGTACCTCATCTGCGACGCGCCCGGTGGCAGATTCGTTTATCTTCCGGGCGGACTCCAGGATCGGGGTTGACGCCCCCAGTTCCGCGGCGAACAGCTGCAGGATTATCGGGTCCTTTGACAGGCACGGCCCGTCGGCGCCGAGCCCCGGTCTGAAGAGCTGAGTGCGTGAGTAGGCGCGGGTGACCGTCTCGACCACCTCGTAGGCGTCGATGCCCGCCTTCTCGAAAACCTGCCCGAGCTCGTTGGCCAATGCGATGTTGACGGCGCGGAAGGTGTTGTCCGAAAGCTTGCACAGCTCCGCCACTTCGGGCGACGACACACGTATGCCCATCGTGCCCAAGCGGCCGAGCAGGGCGGCGCACCTCTCCGTGCTGGCTTCGTCAACCCCGCCGATGATGTTCGGCAGGGAGTACAGCTCAAGCAGCGCGATGCCCTCGATCGTGCGCTCCGGCGCATATGCGACGAACAGTTCCCGGCCCGGCGTCAGACCTGACAGACGGGCCAGTTTCTTCGCCACATCACGAGTGGTACCGGGCATGACCGTGCTGCGAAGCACTACAAGGTGGCCGGGCCTCAGGTAGGGCGCTATGCCGGCAACAACCTCATCGACCGCTGAGTGGGACACCTTGCCGTCGGCCCCGGCAGGCGTGCCGACGGTGATCAACACCGCGTCTACCTGCATGACCTCTTCATATGAAGTCGTGTACCGGATGCGCTCTTTCCACCGCCCCAGGGTCTCGGCAAGTCCCGGCTCGTAGACTCCGCCCTCGCCTCCGTCCGCCAGCTTCTTCACCCGGGCGCGGTCTTTATCCATGCCGATGACTTGATAGCCGACGTTGGCAAGGGCCGCAACTGTTGGCTGCCCGACGAACCCGAGCCCGATAATCCCAACGACTGCATAACTCAACTTCTCGATTACTCCAGTGAAGAAGAAGCGGCCAGCTGACTGCGCCCGGCTGTTCAGTCCAGTTTCCGATTCTATCGTGCCCTGCTCAGGCTTCTCCGCGCCTGGGTGAGGCGCGCCGGCGAACAACATTTCTGTCCAGAGCCGGGGATTTGAAGCACCTTTCACCGCGACTCATGGTCTCAGGCAGGTTTGACCGCCTTCACATACAACTGCCAGCCCCAACGCCACCCGATAAGGGCCCTCAGCGGACGCGGGATGAATCGTGCCTTGTCGAAGAACATGTTCGCGGTCGCGAACTGGAAGTCTTTGAAACCGGCGCGGCCTAGCAGCCGGCGCAAGTCCGCACGGCCAAAGACCTTTCCCAGCGGGTTGTCGGCACCGTCAACTGCGTTCACTTGTTGCTGCGCCGTCTTTCCGCGCCATGATGGCTGGAGCCATCGCTTGGCAGGGAACAGCAGGCGATAAGCGAATGAGCTCCGATGATAGAACATCATGATCGTGCGGCGGCCCGGTCGGAGCGTCCGGAACGCCTGACGCATCGCGCGCTCCATGTCCGGAGTGTGGTGCAGAACGCCGTAGTCAGTGAAGAGGTCAAACGAGCCGTCCAGAAACGGCAGCTCTTCCGCGTTGGCCTTTAGCACATGCGCCTTGAGATCGCGCCATGCCAGGGACTTCCAAGTCAGTTCAATGCTGTGTTCAGCCAGGTCCACGCCTGTGACGTTGGTGCCACCCTGCGCGTAGAGCGCCACGACGTACCCGGTGCCGCACCCCACGTCCGGGACATCTCTGCCAGCGTACCTATCCCACTCGTAAACAGCCCGTTGAAACACCGCCGGTTCTTCAAGGCGCCGCATTCTTTCGCGCGCAACAAAGGACTCCGGCGCCCCGGGCTCGTTAGAGATGGTTGCGGCGCTGAGACGGTTCGACTCCCAGAAGTCACGCACCTGCTCGATGGCGGGGCCAGCCGCCGGACGGTTTTTCAACGGCTTGCCCCTCCTCTCCGGAACCATTCGACGGTGCGCCGCAGGCCTTCATACAAAGGGACGGCAGGATGATAACCCAGCAGGTCGGCGGCCTTTTCTAGCGCTGCATAGGAGTCACGGATATCCCCGGGCCTGGCAGCACGGTGCTCCGGCGATGCGCTCGAGCCCGTTACCTCCTGCAGCTTCTGGACAAGCTCATTGACAGACACGCGGGCTCCGGCAGCGGCGTTGATGGCTTGCCCGAACCCGCGGGTCGCCTTGAGGGCCAACATGTTGGCCTCAACCACGTTCTCGACGTAGGTGAAGTCACGGGTCTGGCCGCCGTCGCCGAACACGACCGGCCGCTCGCCCTTCAGCAGGCTGCTCGCGAACCTGGGTACGACGGCAGCATAGGCCGAGGCCGGGTCCTGCCTCGGCCCGAACACGTTGAAATAGCGTAGCGAGACCGTCTCAAGCCCGTACAGGCTCCAGAAAAGGCGGCAGTAAAGCTCAGCGGCCAGCTTGCTCACGCCGTAGGGCGATGTCGGCGTTGTCGGCATGTCCTCGCGCTTGGGCAAACTCGGCGTGTCGCCGTAAACCGACGACGACGAGGCGTAAACGAACCTCTTGACGCCTGCGTCTCGGGCTGCAACCAGCAGGGCCAGGGTGCCGCCCACGTTGACCGCGTTTGAGATTTCAGGCCTGTCGACAGACCGGGCGACTGAACCAATGGCCGCCTCGTGGAAGACGGCTTCGACGCCCCGGACAGCCTCGTTCACAACGGAATGTTCGCGTATGTCGCCCGTTAGGAACTCGTACTTGCCAGCGACCGTCGCAAGGTTGCTCTCCGTCCCTGCGCTGAGGTCGTCGAGCACGCGGACTTGGTGGCCATCGTGCACCAGGCGCTCGACAAGGTGGGAGCCGATGAAACCGGCGCCGCCAGTAACCAGGACTCTCAAATCTCGTGCCGCCTGTGAATGCTCAACACATTAGCCAGGACCAGCGCGCAGCATAGCAAGTCGGTCGCTGAGCCCCTCTTGCCGGGCGAGGACGCCACAAGGCGGTCACGCTGAACCTATCACTACAAGACTCCGGAACGACGCCTCGTACGGTTCGGTGCGCTCGTCCTAGGAGCTGTGTTGTTCGACGTACTGCCGCCCTTCTTGAGCCATCTCCGTCCGCAAGGGGGCATCCGGCCTGAGTTTCAGCACCGCGTTGGCCATGGCGTCGCTGTCGCCCGCCCGCACGGTCATCCGGCGACCGGACTGCTCAAGCTAGGCGGCCGCGTGCCATTGCACGTTTGAAATCACCGGTCGGCCCGACGCCAGGTATCCGAGCATCGTCGTCGGGTCCCGCACCTTTGGCAGCGAGTCAAGGCCCGTGCAGGCTGTGCATGTCCACCCAGACCGGGTTTCAGGGCTCGACTACGCCGCTATCATCGTCTCCGCGTCGGACGAAAGCAGATGGAGTAACACAGTCGTCCGGCAAACCGGCGGGGAGGAACACGATATGGCCGTCGTGCTCGAAAACGAACCCTCAGGCCGGTACGGAGATGAGGAGCAGGTCACCCTGTATCTCGTCCTGAGCCGGTGCCAATTCCGGTGCCAAATCGGTCGGGGGCATCGCGAACTCAGCGACCTGTTGCAGCCAGACAACCCCATCTCATGGCGAGATCAATGCTGATACACTACCGGGCTGCAAAGGGCCCACACCGCCCAATCTCAGGCCGAGACTGAAAATCCGTGTGTCGCTGGTTCGATTCCAGTCCTCGGCACCAATCTCCGAATCCCACACAGGCGGGCTGGCGAACTCCCAGGCACCTTCGGCCGGCCGTGTGCTAATCCCTGGCTAGTCCGCGGGGCGGCACACGATGATGCACGGCGACACCAAGACCGGTGCTCCGGAGGGTGCTTCGAGCGAACGACAGGTTCAGCCTGACCGCGTCGCCATCA
>CAYWBD010000060.1:0-1816 GCA_964456315.1 uncultured Thermoflexus sp. | reverse complement strand
TCATGCCCCTCGCCGGGTGGAAGCTCATCCTCGCCAGAGACGCCAGCGCCTGGTACGTGCTCCTGGCGGGTCTGTACGGGGGAATCGGGAACCTGCTTGGCTCGTTAGTGGCGTACTGGATCGGCGCAGTCGGCGGCCGGCCGCTGCTCGAGCGGTTCGGCAAGTACGTGCTCATTACGCGCAAGGACCTCGAACGTGCCGACCGCTGGTTTGAGCGGCGCGGCGAGCTCACGGTATTCGTGACCCGGCTTATGCCTGTCGTCCGCACATTCATCAGCATCCCCGCCGGCGTGGCGCGTATGAACCTCTGGAAGTTCAGCGTCTACACGTTTGCCGGCGCGTTCATCTGGTCGGCCGGCCTTGCGTGGGGCGGCTACTTGCTGGGCGACAACTGGGAGCAGCTCAGGTCCAGGGCACGGCCGTTCGACATCCCGATTCTCATCGCGCTCTTCCTGCTGGTGGCCTGGTACGTCTGGCACAAGGTCCGGGAGCTGCGTGCCGAGTCACGGCGCGGCGGGCCCGATAACCCGTCAGTCTAGGAACGAAATGCAGGCAACGGTGCGCGCCGGGCGCGAGACCCCGACAGTCTAGAAGCAGGTCGTCGTCGGTACCACGGGGCACCCGAGGGCCGATGCTAGACTCGGTTCAGACGTGCCCCCGTAGCTCAGCGGATAGAGCAGCTGCCTTCTAAGCAGGAGGTCGTGGGTTCGAATCCCACCGGGGGCGCCACGAAACACTGCGCCTGCCGGCACGCGCCTATGGCTGCCACTCTGCCGAAGGTCAACACCCCTGAGTTACGCACGGCCAACCCGAGTCGCGCCGGACCGCGCCCTGGCGAGCAGAGACCGGACCTCGTCGTCCGCGACCTGCGAGAAGTCCTCGTAGAACTGCCCAACTGCCCAAAACTCTTCGGGCTCGAGTAGCGACACAAACCCGTCTGCGACCCTCGCCAGCGCGTCTTGCGCGTGGGGAGGCGAGACCGGTGTTGCGACCGTGACTGTCGACGCGCCCCGATTGCGGGCGCTCAGGCACGCCGCTTCCATGGACGCTCCCGTCGCGATCCCATCGTCAACGACGATCACCCGGGCGCCCGTCAGGTCCAGTGCCCCGCAGCCGCCGCGGTACCTCTCCTCGGCGGCCCTGGCCTCCGCCGAGCGGGCGTCTGCCTCGTGCTGCACGTACTCGTCGCTGACGCCCAGGTCACGCACCGCCTCAGTCCGCCGCACGATTGTCCCGTCCGAACACACCGCGCCCAGAGCAAGTTCCGGCGTCATCGGTGAACCGATCTTCTTGACAACGATGATGTCCAGCCTGGCCCCGAGCGCCAGCGCCACCTCATAGGCCACGGGCACGCCGCCGCGCGTCAGCCCGAGCACGATGCCAGCAGAAGTCCCGAGTGAAGCCAGCTTCGCGCCGAGCGCGCGGCCGGCCTCACGGCGGTTGAGGAAGAGGGTCCACGTCACCAAGCCAGCTTCACCCCCACGGCAGCCTGACCAACCACAGCGCGGTTCCACTTATCGGGCCGGGCGCCGCTGTCCAAACAACCGGGACCACTTCTGTAATCCCAGGTGTGGGCGTAAATGGAGTAAGTGCAAGGGGGGTAGCGCCGGTCCAAGGCGGGACGCGAGTGCTCGAAGCCCGTATCATCGTGCACATGGACCAGCGCGCCGGATCTTGGCTCAATGCCGCCCGACCCCTAATCGAATCGCAGGTGTCAAAGTACCTAGACCGGCCATGGCGAGTGACGACGGCAGTAGACCGGTCTGAAGCCGCGTCCCATCATGCGGCGGTGCTATCGGACGGAACGACTGGCGTC
>CAYWBD010000059.1:0-6559 GCA_964456315.1 uncultured Thermoflexus sp. | reverse complement strand
AACCTGCCAGAGATGACGTTCCACGACCTACGGCACGTCGCGGCGTCGCTGGCTCTCAGCAAGGGACTGCCTATCACCCTGGTGTCCGAAATGCTCGGACACTCGGATGCGTCTACCACGCTGCGGACGTACGCCCACGCGATCCCACACACCCAGCGCCAGGTCGCTGACGCGATGCAGGCCGCGATTGGCGGGTGACCGGTGCTAAGATCAGCCTCCGTTGCGTGGGTTGACACCCAAACTGACACCCAGCGCAGACGGGCAGCAGGGGCCGGGTGCGACTGACGACGAATGCATCTGCCTGCAATCGAGATCAACTAGGGATGTTGGGGGTTGGGAGCGGACAGATCAGGCTTGATTTGGGACCAGGAGGTCGTCGGTTCGATCCCGGCCGCCCCGACCAATCTCAGTCTCAGTTCCACGCGCCGCTGGCCCCGGCCGCGCGCCGCGCCGCGGCGTGCTCCCGCGTGTCGCCAACGAGCGTCGTGTCCGCTCCGCCCCGTTCCAGCCCGCACAGGAGCCCCGCAGTCGTTGTATGCTCTGCGCGCCGCGCCAAGGGTCGGCGCTGGCCCCAAAGCAGAAAGGCACCACGATGCGCACCAAAGCCGCAGTGTTCTACGCGCCGAAGCAGCCGATCACGGTCGAGGAGCTAGAGCTCAAGCCGCCGCAGCAGGGCGAGGCCCTCGTCCGCGTGGCAGCCACAGGTGCGTGTCACAGCGACTACCACGTCGTGGACGGCCACTCCAAGGCCGCCATCGCCCCGTTTGTGATGGGCCACGAGGCCGCGGGCGTCATCGAGTCCGTTGGGCCTGGCGTCAGCGCGTTCAAGGCAGGCGACCACGTGGTCTTCGCCATACGCACCATGTGCGGCAAGTGCAGGTACTGCGCCTCAGGCCGCTGGAACCTCTGCAACGGCATCAAGAACAAGCCCGGCCACATGCTCGACGGCACCACGCGCTTTTCGAAGCTCGACGGCACTCCCCTCATGCACGGCCTTGCGACGTTCTCCGAGCGCACCGTCGTGCCGGAGTGGAGCCTGGTCAAGGTGCGTGAAGACGTGCCCATCGAGAAGCTCGCCTCCATCGGCTGCGCGGTGGTCACGGGCGTGGGCGCGGTCGTCAACACCGCCCAGGTCAAGCCCGGCTCGACGGTGGCCATCTGGGGCTGCGGCGGCGTGGGGCTCAACGTGGTGCAGGGCGCGGTCATCGCAGGCGCGGCGAAGATCATCGCCGTCGACGTGGTGCCCAACAAGCTGGAGTTCGCCAAAAAGTTCGGCGCAACAGACACCGTGGACGCCTCCAAGAACGACCCGGTGAAGGCGGTGACCGACCTCACGGACGGCGGCGCCGACTACACGTTCGAAGTCATTGGCAAGCCGCAGACCATCCGCCAGGCCTTCGATGCCACCTGCCCTGGCGGTACGGCCTGCATGGTCGGCGTCCCGCCCGCGGGCGGCGAGGTCAGCGTGCCGCTGATGCCGCTCTTCCTGGACAGACGACTGATCGGCTCGTCAGCAGGGACCGGCCGCCCGCGTTACGACTTCCCGTGGTTCATCGAGATGTACCGGCAGGGCCGCCTCAAGCTGGACGAGCTCCAGACCCGCTTCCGTCCGCTGAGCGAGATCAACGAGGCCTTCCAGGACATGCTCTCCGGCGGCGTGGCGAGGACCATCATTAGGCCCTGACAGCTTTCGGCCAGGCATGGTCGTCGGTAACGCTGGGATCAGTCCTTCCACCCCACCGCGTGGCACATCAGGACTGCCGAGAAGGCGTCAGGGTGTGCCCCGAACTTCCGGAAGCCGGCGACGTGTTTCCTGAGCGTTGGCCGGTCGGCGAGCCCGTGTCCAATTGCGGCCTCGATGTATTGAGGGTCGGAGATCGCGTCCGCGCCTACCTCGCCAAACCCCTTGCCAGACCATGACTCTGAAGTCGCCCCTGCGACGGTTCTCACGAATCCGGCCTTTCTCAGCCACTCCCGGTGCATTTTCGCCCCAGCCGGGTGGCCGCCGTTCCGCTCCCACACCTCGCGGTAGATGCGCATCGCCTCGTTGACGACCGGCATGCCCGGGTGCCATATCCACGCATCCCAGTCCTCTTCCCGCACACCGACGACGCCACCGGGTTTCAGGACGCGGTACATCTCTTTCAGTGCCTTCACGGGTTCAGCAAGGTGTTGCAGCACCGTGTGCGCGAATGCAGCGTCGAATGTTTGATCTGGGAACGGCAGCTCGTAGACGCTACCCTGCTGGAACCGGACGTTCTTCACACCTTCTGATTTCGCGGTGTCAGCGGCCCGTTTCACTTCGTCGGGGTTTAGCTCAATGCCCTCAACCTTGCCTGGCGCGAAAGCCTTCGCGAGGCTGATAGTGATGGAACCCTTTCCGCTGCCGCAGTCGATGATGCGCATGCCGCGCTTCAGGTGGGGAAGCAGGAAGAAGGCAGAGTCGATCGCCGTGCGGGTCGCCATACCCTCCGAGACCTCGCCATATCCGTGGGTGTACCGCTCTTTGGGCGTCGAAGTCTCTTTGTTCCGTTTGGTGGCCGCCATTGCGTCCTCCGTCTACGAGCGATTCCGACCGCTTATCTGCGAAAAGGGAAGTGGCCGCGGCGCGTCTACTTGCCGCCCTCGAAGAACCGCCGCGGGTTGTCGGTGACCAGCGCCCGCACCTGCTCCTCGGTCGCGCCCAGCTCCCGCAAGTAGGGCAGCACCTGTCGCTTGATAAAGCAGATGTGGTCCGGGTTCCGCTTGATCCGCTCCTCGAACACCGCCTTCGGGGCGATGATCATCGTCATCGGGTCATCGTGCGACAGCAGCAGCCGGTGCGCCCACCCGGCGTCCATCAGCGCCTTCAGCGTCTGTGTGCGCTGCCGCCAGTCCGGCACATCGGGCCGGTGCGACGGGTAGCGGTCCAGGCCGACCCACACGCCCTTCTTCAGCAGCCCTGTCAAGTAGTCCATGTCCGTCGTGTCATTTGAGTGGCCGACGCACACCCGGTTCAAGTCCACGCCCTCGCTCTCGAGTATGCGCACCTGCTGGTCTCCCACTCGCTCCGGCGCCCATGTGTGGGTGATGATCGGCACGCCAGTGGCCTTCTGGGCACGCGCCGCGGCACGCAGGATGATTTCTCCGGGCTCCGTGACGCCGCCGACGTCGTTTGCGACCTTGATGACCCCGGCGCGGATGCCCGTGCCCTCGATGCCCTCAGTGATCTCTCGCACATACAGCCGTGCTATGTCCGACGGGTCTGCCATGCGGAAGGCGCGCGGTATTTCGAGCCACGTGCCGGTGGCAGCGATGATGTTCACGCCGCTGACTCGGGACACGTACTCGATAACGCGAACGTCCCGGCCGAGGTCCATCGTCGTCAGGTCAACGACGGTCGTGATCCCCTCGGTCTTCGCCTCCGTCAGGCGGCGGATGCCTTCCTTGATCGCGGCGGCGCGGTGGATGAACTCCGGGTAGACATCCTTCAGGCCCGCCGACGTGATGAGCACGTGCTCGTGCACCAGCGTGAAGCCCATCTTCGATGTAGAGACCGGCCCGAGCACTGTGCTGATGTTCGGCAATGGATGCTCCTTCGGATCGAGTTGCCCTCTCCCGTTGAGGGTGTGGGGTCAACGTCCCCTCTCCGTAAGAGGGAGAGGGAGACGCTGAGGGTCGGAGTCCCCTCTCCCTGGGAGGGAGAGGGCTGAGGGTGAGGGTCGGACCTCGGCGCAACGAGGCGGGTGGTCCGCGCAGCCCGGTTACTCTACGCCTTGCTCAGGTCGACATTGGCGCGCTCTTCCTGCAGCAGGCGCGTCACCTGGGCCTTCTTGCGGCCCCAACCGCGGTTCATGCACTCGATCATGTTCTGCTCCGCCACGTTCGCCAGCGGCATGGGCACGTCAACCTGGCGCGCCAGCTCGCAGGCCAGGCGCATGTCCTTGCGGGCGAGGGCCAGTGTGAACGTCAGCGCGTCCGGCTCAAAGTCGCGCGTCACCGGCTCACTCTGGTAGCTGCTGAGCGGCGGGGCCTTGCCCGCAGCCGACTTCGACACCGCCTCGACCAGCGTCTTGAGGGGCACGCCAGCTTTGACGCCCATTGTGAGCACCTCGGCGGTGATCTGTCCCAGGATGAACGCGAACATGTTGTGCGTGAGCTTGCAGACCGTGCCGTTGCCGACCGGGCCGCAGTACATCACCTTGTCGCCCATGGCGTCGAACACCGGGCGCGCCCGGCGGAACGCCGCCTCGTCCCCAGACGCCAGTACGCAGAGGTCCCGCGCCATCGCGCCCCGCACGCCGCCTGACACCGGCGCGTCCAGGAACTGGACGCCGCGCATTGCGAACTCTGCGTGGAGCCTCTTCACCGCCTCGACCGAGTTCGTGGAGGAATCTACGGCCACCGCGGTCTTGGCGATACCGTCGGCCACGCCGTGCTCGCCAAGCATCACCGCTTCGACATCCCGCGGCATCGGCAGGCACGTCACGACCACGTCCTGCCCGCGCGCCGCCCCGGCTGGCGTGTCCGCCCACTTCGCGCCCGCCTCCAGGAATGGCGTCGCCGCCTCACGGCGCAGGTCATGGACCGTCAGCTGGTGCCCGCCCTTGAGCACGTGCATCGCCATCGGCCCGCCGATGTGACCAATACCTATCCACGCGACTTTCATCGGGGTCCTCCTTACGAGCACGTACGAATTTGCCGCTCGATTCCCGGCAAAGTTGAGGTCACAGAATGTGACCACAAGATGGAGGGTCTGATCCCTAGCGGCCGGCTCACCCTACACCCCCCGTGCCAGGTACGCCGCGTTCAGGTCATGCCCCAGCCCCGGCCGCTCCGACACATAGAAATAACCGCCGCGGACATCCAAGGGCGGCGTGAGGGCCTCGTTGTACAGGGCCAGCTCAGAGTAGGCGATCTCCAGCCGGTAGAAGTTCGGCACCGTCATCATCACCTGCGCGCCGGCGATCATCGTGATCGGCCCCGTGGCGTCGTGCGGGGCGATGGGCACGTAGTAGGCCTCGGCCATCGTCGAGATTTTCTTTAGCTCGCTGATCCCGCCGGCGCGTATCACGTCCGGCATCAAATAGTTCGCCAGTTGGCCGTCCAGGATGGGCCGGAAGTCATACCTGGTCACCAGCCGCTCGCCAACGCAGATGGGAATCGAGATCTGGTCCCGCACCAGGCGTAGGGCGTCAAAGTTCTCCGGCGGCACGGGCTCTTCGAGCCAGCCCATGCGGTAAGGCGCAAGCGCACCGGCGAGCCGCACGGCAGTCGGCACGTCGTACATGCCGTGGGCGTCGATCAGGATTTCGACGTCCGGCCCGACCGCATCGCGCACCGCCCTTATGATCGCCACGCCCTTCGCCTCAGCCGACGGCGTCAGACCGCCGCCGTGCTGGCGCGGCTCGTCACGGTCGATAAAGCGCATGAACGGGTCCAGCTTCACCGCAGTATGGCCGTCACGGACAGTCTTCTCCGCGGCGCGGGCGTAGTCGTCCGGGGTTTCACACCCGGAGAACCACCCGTTCGAGTACAGAATGAGGCGGTCCCGGAACTTCCCGCCAAGCAGCTCGTAGACCGGCAACCCCAGGTGCTTGCCGCGGGGGTCCCAGAGGGCGATGTCCACCGCGCTGATCAGCGCACTGGCCATCCCGCGGTTGCCGACGGAGCTGAACGCCACGAACAGCTTGTTCCAGATGTAGTCAATGCGCGAGGGGTCTTCGCCCACGAGCCAAGGGTCGATGTTCTGCGCCGCCCCGTACACCATCGCCGCGCCGGGCCCGCTCGACGCCTGCCCGACGCCGTACAGGCCGCTGTCGGTCTCGATGCGGAGGAACACCCAGGGATAGCGCGACCCACGCGCCATGTGGGCGAGGACTGTCGAGATCTTCATAGACGCTGCCCTTATTGCCAAATGCTGACCCCGCCGTGGAGCAATAGGCCGTCGACTGTCGCTGGCCAGCCGGGCAGGGCAGCGGGATGTTACGCCGTCGCAACGACCGAAGGCTGGGGCTCGCAGTGGGGACCGGGCGGTGGCCCGCACATGAGGCGAGGCGCATCGTCGCCCGTCTGGGAAGGGCGGGCGAGCGGCCTACTTCTTAGGCTTGCCTGCCGGCTTGGCGGGAGGGGCTGCTGGCCGTGCCACGGGCGCGGCAATCGGCGCTGAGACTGCAGCCGGGTCCTTGCGGCCAAACCAGCCCTCGACGCCACAGTGGCTGCAGCGCGCCTTGACCTGCGCCGCGCCTGCCGTACCGCACTTCTTGCAGACGAACTTCTCGTAAAGGTTGTAGTCCGGCGTGTTCTGCAGGCCCTGCCACATCGTCGCCAGCCGCTGCTCGACGCCCTTTGGCGTGCTGGCGACCACTTTCCGCAGCGCTTCGACGACCTGGTCCAGCCGCTTCTCAAGCCCTTCGGCCTTCTCCAGCGACTTTTCGATCTTTTCAATCCGGTGCGCCAGGTCGTCGAGCTGCTTCTTGAGCGCGCCAGTCGCGACGTCAGCACCGCCGCCACCGGCGGGTGCGCCTGCCGCGGCATGAGGGGCTGAGGCTGCGCTGAGCGGCGCTGCCGGGACAACCCG
>CAYWBD010000058.1:0-4983 GCA_964456315.1 uncultured Thermoflexus sp. | reverse complement strand
CTGCGCGCCCGGGGCATAGACCCCTACCCTGCCCGCTTCAAGCGCACCCACAACACCGCGCAGGCCAAAGCCCTCTTCGTACAGCTGGGCGCTTCCCCCCTCCCCGCTCAGCCTCAGGCGCAGCCCGACATGCGCACTGCTCCCGTGCGGCTCGCCGGCCGCGTCATGGCGCGGCGCGGCATGGGCAAGGCCTCCTTCTGGGACCTCAAGGACGGCGAAGGCCGCATCCAGGTCCACATGCGCGCTGATGTGCTCGGCGACGCCTACTCGCTGCTGGACGACGTTGACCTTGGCGACTTCCTCGGCGTCGAGGGCCCGGTGTTCAAGACCCGCCGCGGCGAGGTCAGCATCGAGGCCACCGCAGTTCTCCTCCTGTCGAAAGCCCTGCGCCCGCTGCCGGAGAAGTGGCACGGCCTGCAGGACCTTGAGCAACGCACCCGCCAGCGCTACCTGGACCTCATTTCCAACGACCGCGCCATGGAGGTGGCGCGCCTGCGGGCGGCCATCGTAGCCTCGATGCGGCGCTACCTGCACGGGCGCGGCTTTGTTGAGGTCGAGACGCCTATGCTTGTCGCCGTGGCCGCCGGCGCAATGGCCAAACCGTTCGTCACGCACCACAACACGCTCGACCGCCAGCTCTACCTGCGCATCGCCAGCGAGCTTTACTTGAAGCGCCTCATCATCGGCGGCATGGACCGGGTGTTCGAGATCGGGCGCATGTTCCGCAACGAGGGCATGGACCACGACCACAACCCCGAGTTCACGACGCTGGAGTCCTACGAGGCCTACTCGGACTACAACGACGTCATGGCCATGGTGGAGCAGATGACCCACGCCATTGCCTTGGACGTGCTTGGGACGCCCCTGGTTAAGCCCCGGCAAGAAGGCGCGCCGGAGATAAACCTGGCCCCGCCGTGGCCGCGACTCGACCTGCGCTCGGAGATCCTCAAGCGCACTGAGATAGACATCCTGAAGCACCTGGACCGCGAGTCCCTGGCGGCGGCCATGGGCGGGCGCGGCATCCACGTCGAGGCCGGGTCCAGCCGGGGCCGCCTCCTGGACAAGATCATCTCGTCAGAGGTTGAGCCGCACCTGGTGCAGCCGACGTTCCTTGTGGACTACCCCGTCGAGATGTCGCCCCTGGCCAAGCGCAAGCCCGGCGTCGAGGGCACCGTGGAGCGCTTCGAGGCCTTCGCCATGGGCTCGGAAGTCGCCAACGCCTTCACCGAGCTCAACGACCCTGTAGACCAGCGTGCCCGCTTCGAGGAGCAGGAGCGCCTGCGGAAGGAGCTGGGCGACGCCGAGGACACCGACCGCCTGGACGAGGACTTCCTGGTGGCCGTCGAGCACGGCATGCCGCCGACGGGCGGCCTGGGCATGGGCATCGACCGCCTCACCATGCTCCTCTCGGGCGAACGCTCCATCCGCGAGGTCATCCTCTTCCCGCAGCTAAAGACGTAACGAGCCTGGGCGGCAAGTTGGCGCGCTCAAAGATGCCCACTTGGTGCGCCGACCGTTCGCCCTGAGCTTGTCGAAGAGTCGAAGGGCGCAAGGACGGCGGGGCCCCTCGACCCGTTCTGCGGGCTCAGGGGAACCAAGCTAGGGGCGAGCGGGAATCGCGAGGATACTGACGTGCCCGTCCGCTCCTACGCCGCCAGCGCCACCGGGCCCAGTGCCGCCGCCCACTCAAGCGCAGAGCGCACCGCGCTGTCAACCTCCCCCGGGTCCCAGGGCTTGGTGACGTAGTCGCACACGCCGGCGTCCGCCGCCCGTAGCAGCAACGGGCCCTTCGCAACGGCCGTGACCATGATCACCGGTATCGCCGCCGTGCCGGCGTCCGCCTTTAGACGGCCCAGAGTCTCCAGCCCGTTCATGAACGGCATCTCCATGTCGAGAAGGATGACGTCCGGGCGAGCCAGGCTCACCTGCTCCAGGCACTCGATGCCGTTGGCGGCCAAGAGCACCTCATGGCCGTCCGCCTCAAGCGTCGCCGCGAGCGCCTCGCGGTTGTCACTCTCATCGTCTACGACCAGTATTTTCGCCATCCCGCACTCTCCCGCTTCCCGGTTCGCCCGTAGCCCGTAGCTGGAACCGGGGTGTCCCCCGACTGGCCAGACCTCGGCTCAGGGCGCCTTGCCGCGCCGTGTCGGCCGCGCCGGACCTGCATTGATCGTTGGCGAGCCACGGGTTGCGGCTGATTGCCTGCCGGTGTGCGCCGAGGTTGCGGCCCTCGCGCTTATGGCCCGCCGCCCCGGACCGACCGGCTAACCGCGTGATACGCTGCGCTCGTTTTGAGATGGGGACGTCTCCCTCGGGGCCTTCGCCTACACCGCAAGCCCCCGCCGGAGAAGGGCTTGCCGGCACCTTCATCCCGACCGGAGGTCCCGCAGGGCCGGAGCGGAGGGACTTGACCTGCACATCCCGCGCTTGGCCGGACATTAGCGAAGATCAGGGTCCCCCGCTTCGGGCCACGCGGCCTCCAACTCTCTGCCCCGTCAGGAATGCCAGGCAATGTCTGCGCCGCCACGACCACTTGTCCTCATCACCGGCATGAGCGGGCTCATTGGCGGCCTCGCCGGCCGTGCTTTGATGAAAACCCACCGCGTCCGCGCCTTGAACCGCCGCGACGTGCCAGGCTTCGAGACCGTCCGCGCTGACATCACGGATTTCGACGCCATCCGCCCGGCGTTCGATGGCGTGCACACCGTCGTCCACCTCTCCGCCCTGCTCATTGACGTGCCCGACCGCGAGCTCCTGCGCGTGAACATTGAGGGCACCTACAACGTCTTCGAGGCAGCGCGCCAGGCCGGGGTGAAGCGGGTGGTGTTCGCGTCGTCAGGCGCAGTCATGGGCGGGTACATGCGCGAGGAGCCGTTCAAGTCCCTGCTCGACTGGACGCACCCCGGCCTGCCCGAAGTCACCCGGCGGCTCAAGGCCGCGAACTCACCTCTCCCTGCGAGGGAGAGGGCCGGGGAGAGTGTGCAAACATCCCGTCTCCAGATGGGAGACCCTTCGTCCCCTCTCACTGAGAGGGAGACGGGTGCCCGCCGATGGCGGGCGCGGGTGAGGGTTGAAGTCCCTGAGCTGAGCCGGGGCCCTTCGACAGGCGCGGGGCGAGCGGAGTCCCCTCTCCCACCGGGAGACCAGGCGCCTGCGACAGCCGGCGCCGGTGAGGGGCAGGTTTCCCCTCTCCCGGCGGGAGAGGGCGAGGGTGAGGGGCACAATATCGCTGTGCTGGACACGTCCCGGCCGTGGCGCCTCATCTCGCACCTGGACCCCGCGCGCCCGACAGTCTTCTACGCCGTGACGAAAATCGCCGGGGAGGCGACTGGCCAGTTCTTCCACGCCACCCACGGGCTGTCCGTCATCTGCATCCGCTTCGGCGCAGTGTTCCCGGACGACCGCCCGGCGCGCCCCAGCGCGGCTGCGGTCTACATGAGCCAGCGGGACGCCACACAGGTCGTGACGAAATCAGTCACGGCGCCGGAAGGCGTCGGATTTGAAGTCTTCTACGCACTCTCAGACAACGCCGCGCGCTTCCGGGACATAGACCACGCCCGGAAAGTCACCGGCTTCGTGCCCCAGGATGGCATCCTCGAATGGCCTCTCCCGCCCGTCAGCGCCTCAACAGTACCCGGCACCAAGGAGGCGCCATGACCACGTCAACGCGCAGGCTCGCCCTCGTCACCGGTGCAAGCGGCCTCATTGGCGGCATCGCGGCCAGAGCGCTATTGCAGGACTACCGCGTCCGCGCCCTCAACCGCAGGCCCGCGCCGCCCTACGAGACGGTGCAGGCCGACATCGCCGACTTCGCCGCCATGCGCCCCGCGTTTGAGGGCGTAGACACGGTCGTGCACATGTCAGCCGCGCTGGGCCAGGTCACGTTTGCTGAAACCGTGCGGGTCAACGTCACGGGCCTGCACAACGTCCTGGAGTCGTGCCGCCAGGCCGGCGTGAAGCGGGCGGTCATCGCGTCGTCTGGCGCGGCCAACGGTGGCTACCAGGAAGAGGAGCCGTTCAAGTCGCTGAACGACTGGTCGCACCCGGGCATCGCTGCGGTGGCGGCGAGGCTGAAGAAAGAGCGGGCAGCCAGCGGCGGCGGACCGGCGATTGACCTGTCGCGCCCCTGGCCGCTCCTGACCCACAAAGACACGGTCAGACCGCTGCGGGACTACGGCTGGTCGAAGGCCGCCGGCGAGCTAATGGGCCGCCAGTTCTACGACATGTACGGCCTCTCCGTCGTCTGCATCCGCATCGGCTCAGTGCTCAAAGACGACATCCCGCCACCGGCCCGCGCGGCGACCTACCTCAGCCACCGCGATGCCGAGCAGATGGTCATGAAATGTGTCGCGGCGTCGGCCAGCGTGGGCTTCGACATCTTCTATGCCCTGTCCGACAACGCCGCCCGGTTCAGGGACCTGGCGCACGCCCGCGAAGTGATCGGCTTCGTCCCGCAGGACGGCATCCTCGAGTGGCCACCGGCCAGGTAGTGGCGCTGCGTGTTGGGCCCGTCCGCTCGCCCTGAGCTAGCCTGTCCTGAGCTGGGCCGAAGGATCGAAGGGCCCCGTCGGCGATCACCCTCTCCTGCCGGGAGAGGGTTGGGGTGGGAGCCACTTCACGCCCCGGCCCTGGATTCCTGCTTCCGCAGGAATGACGCCAGCCGTCCGCTTTCACCGTCTCCTGCCGGGAGACGGGTGCCCACCGCAAGGCGGGCGCAGGTGATGGTCACCATTCGTTCTGAGCAGGTCGAATGGTCGAACGGTCTTGATCCAGCCCACCGGTTCGCGCCGATCGTCGTCCCGTCTGCGGAGTCATGCTGGTCTTTTAGCACGCTCAGGAGGGGCGAATGCGGGTCCTGCGCGGCGCAGACCTCCCCTCGCGCTCGATGGGGGTGGGCTAGGGCGAATCGACAATTAGGTGCTCCAGGTCACGGCGGCGGCGAGGTGCAGGACGGCCATGAAGTAGAGGCTCCTGCGGTCGTAG
>CAYWBD010000057.1:0-11882 GCA_964456315.1 uncultured Thermoflexus sp. | reverse complement strand
ATCGCCTGGAACGTCGGCGCACTTGCCGCGGGAGCGAGCACGACCCTCAGTGTGCGCGCCGTGGTCGGCGCGGCTGCCTGGCCGCAGGCCACCAACACCGCCGAGGTGACCGCGTCCGGTGTGCCCGACCCGGACTCGGTCCTGGGTAACTGTGGCGACATCTTCGGCGCGGGTGAGGACGATTGCGCCAAGGCGGTATTGACGCCCCTGGCTGCTGACCTCTCGATGACCAAGACGGTCAACAACCCCAGCCCTAACATCGGCGACACCGTGCTTTTCACGGTCACACTGCACAACAGCGGCCCCGGAAGCACGAGCGGTGTCCGCGTCCAGGACACCCTGCCCGCGGGCCTGAGCGTGCCGCGGGTGTGCGTCCTTGGCAGCTTCCCAGTGTGTGTGGCAAGCGTTCTCGACATCAGAGTGAACGGCGTGCTCTGCAACCCGTTCCTCCCGGCCATGTGCCCGACGCCGCTCTCAGGCAACAGGATCGCCTGGAATGTCGGTGCCCTTGCCGCGGGAGAGGGCACGACCCTCAGTGTGCGCGCCGTGGTCGGCGCGGCTGCCTGGCCGCAGGCCACCAACACTGCCGAGGTGACCGCGTCCAGTGTGCCCGACCCGGACTCGGTTCTGGGTAACTGTGGCGACATCTTCGGCGCGGGTGAGGACGACTGCGCAAGGGCCACACTGACAACGATGCCCAGAGCTCTTGCAACCTGTCGGTGTTTGCTCCGCTTCACTCTCCGGTCACCGGTGGATTTGTTGGTGGAGGACGGGTTGGGCCGCCGTGTGGGCTTCGACCAAGAAACGGGCCAGGTGGTCAACGAGATCTCTGATGCCACCTACACGGGCCCGGACGCCGAGCCAGAAGTTATCGAAGTCCCGGAGGCGCCGCCGGGCGAGTATCAGCTCAAATTGACCGGCACTGGCGACGGGCCCTACGTGTTGGAGGTTGAGACTCTGACGGACGGGGCCGTCATCGCCCGCCACGTGCTCTACGGCGGCGCAGTGTCGGGTTGGCAACTCCTCTTGGTACTGGAGCTCAACGAGGAGGGGGTGTTCTCCCAGCCGCACGCCCCGCCGGTAGCCCGTGACGACGCCTACGGCTGGCCCGAGGACTCCAACATCAGCGTGCCCAGGCCCGGCGTGTACGGGAACGACTTCGACCCGGACAGCGTCTTGTTCTGGCCCGTGCTCGACACCCCGCCTGCGGTGGGCGAGTTGCAGCTGAACCTCGACGGGTCGTTCGACTACCAGCAGCCGCCAAACTTCAACGGGGTCGTGACGTTTAGGTACAAGGCAACGGACGGGCAGTCGGAGTCGGACGTCGCGACGGTGACGATCACGATCAGCCCCGTCAATGACAAGCCTGTCCCGCAGGCGGACGCCTACCAGACAGTCGAGGGCGTGCCGCTGCCTGTGGCAGCGCCGGGCGTGCTCGGGAACGACACAGACCCCGACGGCGACGCGCTGAGCACGGTGCTGGTCAGCGGGCCATCGAACGGGACGCTCTCGCTGGGCGCCGATGGTTCATTCGTGTACACGGCGGACTCCGGGTGGTACGGCGTAGACCAGTTCAACTACCAGGCGACCGACGGCAGCGTCCCGCCCTGGGACCCGGGCGTCACGGTCACGATCGAGGTCTCGCAAGCCCCCGGCCTGCCGCCACCGCCGCCCGCGGCGCCCGGACGGTACGTGCTCGACGTGCAGGTCTTAGCCAGCGCGGACGACGCCTACGAGGTCTCCGACGGCTGGCCGGGCTACAGCCACACCGACACGGTGGTCTACGCCGGTCAGCCCAGCGTCTGGGGACCCGCGACAGGGGGCTGGCGGTGGACAGGGCTGAGCATCCCGGGGGACGCGGTCATCACCGCGGCCTACGTCGAGCTAAATCAGTCGCACTGGGGCAACTTGGTCACGACCAGGCTTGCCCTTGAGGACAGCGGGGCGCCGCGGACGTTCTCGAGGGGCTCAGGGCCGGGCGTGCGCTGGGCGGACCGGACGTCATTTGAGATGGACTGGACGTGGCAGCGGGAGTCGCCGGGGTCGTGGCACCGCACGCCGTCGCTGGCCGCGGGCATACAGGAAATCGTCGACAGCCAAGGTGGGCTGCGCGGGCTGGCCCTCCTCGAGCACGGCGACATTGCGCCCGTCTTCGAGTCACACGGATGGGCGACGTATGACGGCGCGCCAGCGCTGGGCGCCAGGCTGCACATCGAGTACACGGTGCCCTGACACGCGGCGCCCTTCGACCCGTCCACCCTGAGCCAGGTCGAAGGGTCGAAGGGCACCCCTCACCCTCTCCCTAGCCCTCCCCCATCGAGGGGGAGGGGAGATCTGAACGCCAGCAGGCCCGGCATAGGACAGGCTGGCTCAGGGCGAACGGGTCGCGCTGCGCCCGCAAACCGGGCCGCACACGTATCCTTGTCTGGCAATGCCAGCCCCACTCCCCACAACGGCTACTGACGATCGGCTCGGGCGCCTCAGGCGCACGCTGCGCAACCCGTCGGTCCCGGCTCTCGCCCTCATCGTTTTCCTGGTCCTGCTCGTGCCTCTGGCCGTAGGCGGCACGTTCGCCGTCAAGCGCGGTATGGCCGGCTGGGACACGCTGCAGGCGCGGCGCCGCACGCCGCCCATCGCATCTGCGCCCGGCACCTGGATCAACCCCTGGCTGCGGGACCAGGCGGCGCGCATGATGAATGCGACTGGCCCCCTCCAGTGGCGCGGCGTCAGCTTCCAGTCCGGGCCGTGCCACCCCAACAACCTGTCGCTTCTGCCCAGGGACAAGTGGTCGGACGCCATCATCACCTCTTGCGGACGACTGGACGACATCCAGCTGAGTTACGACGCCGACTGCGCGGCCACGGACGCCTGCGTCATCCCGCACGATGCGAAGGCGGAGCTGCAGGGCGTGATCGACTACCTCATTACCGAGTTCGCAGACTCCGGACTGGTGCTGCCGTACACCACAGAGGAGCAGTCGCAGTGACCTCCCTGCCCGGCGCTCTCGACATTGCTTCGCTCCTGGCGAAGGCGGCCACCCGCCCTCCCGAGCCATACGGCTTCGGCGAGATCAGGTGGCTGGTGTCAGGCGCGCTCGACCCGGGCGCGACCATGACCATCGGTGTGTGCCGCATCGACGCGGGCAAGAGCAACCCGCTGCACTACCACCCGAACTGCGACGAGGTCCTGTACGTCATCAGCGGGCGCTGTCGCAAGACCGTCGGCCCGCAAAGCGTCGAGATGGGGCCGGGCGACTGCGTGCGCATCCCACGCGGCCAGAACCACAAGGCCGAGGCGCTAGGCAGTGCGCCCATGGTCTGCCTGATCGCCTATGACACGCCGAAGCGCGAGGTCGTCTTCCTGGACGGGCCGCTGGCGGCGAGACGCTGAACCCCAGTGATACAAGATAACTTTCTACTGCAGCGCGAAGGCAGACTGCTCCGGTCCGACAAGCCTAGGGCGTGCGGGCAACGGTGTCCCGCCGGGAGATTTGTCTGGGTGTTCAGCGAAGCGTGCGGGCCGATGAGCGCGCTCAAGCAGCGGCATTACCAGACCAGCGCCAGGCCGTCCCTACGGGGGTCGGCGGCGGCCATGAGCGCCCCAGACTCCGGGTGAACCTGGATGGCGCCCTCTGAACCGGGGCCGGCCCACTCGCCGATGGGCGCTACCGGGTGCCCGCGCCTCCTCAGGTCCTCCAGAGTCGCCTCGCCCGCCCGGCCCTCGAACTCGAGCGCGTTGCGCTCTGCGTGCGGGTAGCCAGAGCCTGTGCGCCCCTGATAGTGCGTCCAGCGTGCGGCGTGCAGGGCCTCGCTGACCGTGTAGCCGTGGTCGAAGACCGCCGACACCACCTGGAGGTTCGACTGCACCTGCGTGTCTGCGCCGGGCGTGCCGCAGACCAGCTCCAGGCGGCCCCCGCTATCGGCGGCGCCAGAGAAGACCATCACCGGGTTCATGGTGTGCCGCACGCGCTGGCCGGGGCGCAGACAGTCGATGTGGTCCGGGTCCAGGTGCCAGTAGGTCATGCGGTTGTTGAGCAGGATGCCGGTGCGCCCGGCGACGACGCCTGAGCCATAGGCCATCTGGATGCTCTGGAGCTCGCCGACCGCGTTGCCCCAGCGGTCCACGATGCAGAAGTGCGTGGTATCAGACTCCTTGGAGCCGACCTTCTGCCTGCGGCGGACCGGCACGGGGGCCTCGCCCGCCCGCACCAGCCCGGTCTGTGGGGTGTAGTAGGTCTTCGACTTGTCCGGGCCGCGCCCGTTGTGGGGCCAGGGGTCGCCCTCGGACACCGCTGTCGCGGCCTTGCCCGGGCTTATCAGCCTGGCCCGCTCTCTGGCGTACTCCTTGGCGAGCAGGCCGGCGACCGGCACGTCCACGCGGTCGGGGTCTGCCAGATAGGCCTCGCGGTCTGCGAAGGCCAGGCGCTTGGCCTCGACGAGCAGGTGCACGCTCTCGGGCGTGTTGTGGCCCAGCGACGCCAAGTCGAACCCCTCGACCATGCTCAGCATCTGCAGGAGCACGTGGCCCGAGGAGTTCGGCGGCGCCTCATACACCGTGTGGCCGCGGTAGGTAGTCGAGATGGGCGCGTGCCACTGCACCTTGTGGCGGCGGAAGTCCTCCATAGTCAGGATGCCGCCGTTTTCTTCTGAGAAGCGCACGATGTCGCGTGCGACCTCGCCCTCGTAGAAGGCGTCCCGGCCCTGCTCGGCGATGGTCCGGTAGGTGCGCGCCAGGTCAGGGTTGCGGCGCACCTCGCCCGGACGCTGCGCGTGGCCGTCAGGGGCGAAGATCTTTGCGGACGCCGGCATGCTGTTGAGCAGCGGGTGCGGCTCGGCCAGCTGGTGTGCGTAGTACGAGACCGGCACGCCGGCCTCACACAGCTCGATGGCGGGCTCCAGGCAATCGGCGAGGCTGAGCGTGCCGTAGCGCGCATGGGCCGACAGCAGGGCGTCGACGATGCCCGGCACGGACACCGACATCATCCCGTAGGACGGGATGCCGTCCTTGTAAAGCTCAGGCGTGGCGGCGAGCGGCGCCGCGCCTGTGCCGTTGGCCACCTCGATGACCGCCTGTTTGCGGGACTGACCCCGGCCGTCGCCGACAGGAGCGCCCTTCATGTAGACCATGAGGAAGCCGTCGCCGCCGATGGTGGACCCGGCGGGCTCCGCAACGCCCAGTGCGAACCCCACGGCGACAGCCGCGTCCACGGCGTTGCCGCCCTTGTGCAGGACCTTCATGCCGGCCATCGCAGCCAGCGGGTGGTTGGCGACGACCGCGCCCATCACGCCCATGCGGACCGGGGCGAAGGCCTCAGACTTTACTCCGTGAGGAGAGGGGTTCACGGGCCGTGACGGCTGCCGAGTGTCCCGCCGTCGAGCACGGCCAACGCCTGCTCAGCGGCGGCGGCGATATCGCTGCCCGGCTCCGTCTGGGCGACTGTGCCGAGATCAGCGGCCTGCTGGAGGGCGATGCGCACCTCGGCGGCGGGGCGGCCGCTGTCAGTCATGTACTCGCCCAGCGTCAGCATCGCCCTGGCCGCGGCCTCGAGGCCCTCGCGGCTCCGGGCGGCTTGTGCTTCTGCGGCGGCGTCCCTGTACCCGGCCAGGACCTGGTCAACCGGACGGCCTGCGGCGCGCCACTCATCGGCGAGCTTGTGCAGGGCACGCGCCGCCCTCAGGCTGCCAGACGTGCTCTTGGCGGCCCGGCCGTGAGCAGCAGACGCCTGCAGCGCTGCGGTGACCTGGCCGGCATCGCGCCGGGCGTCGATTAGCATCTCGCCCAGAGAGAGCATCGCCTCGGCCGCCAGCAGGCTGCCGTAGCTGCTCCCGGCGGCAACGCCCTCACGCGCAGCCTCGCGGTAGACGCTCTCGGTCGCCGCCAGGGGGCGCCGCGCGTCTTCAGACTTGTAGCCCATGTAAAGCAGGACGAACGCGGAGGCGCTGTGGCTGTCGCTGTCGCCTGACGCCAGTCTCTGGTCCACTGCGGAGCGCAGTGCGCGCTCTACTTCGGTGTATGGCTTCCCTGCGTCTGCGTAGGCGTAGCCGAGGTGGGTGAAGGCTTCGGCGGCGACGGCGTGGCCTTGCGGTCCACCGGCGACCAGGCTCTCATTGATGGCTGCCAGGAGTGAGACCTCTACGCGGGGCAACTGCTGGCCCGCGGCGTAGGCGGACCGGCCCTGCGCCAGCAGCCCGCGGGCGACCGCCAGGTGCTGCGAGCCAGGGACGATTGACGACTGCCCGGCAGTGTTCTGCGCGCCCAGCACAGGGGCTGCGCCCTGGCCAGGCAGCACATCTCGCTGAGATGCGACGCCCTTTGCCGGCGCGGTCGTGCCTGGCAGAGATGCGGGCTGGTTTTGGGCGGCAGGCTTGCGGGAGCCGCAGCCTGCGATGACGATGACTATCGAGAGGGCCAGGAGGCAGATCGCCACGGCCTGGGCCACAGAGCGCTGCGACCGCGTGGTCGCCCCGCTGGCGGACTGCTGGTGGACTACATAGCCGGGAGTCTCTGGAATGCTCGTCCTCACTTCTTGACTGGTCTTCAGGCCTGATGACCGCACCGGGAGACCGGAGGGTACGCCTTGATGGCGCTGGCCTGTGCCCTCCGAGCCGGTCGGAGGGAGCGGAGTTCCCGGGCCGGGCGCAAAGTGCCGGGCGGTCCGGGACTGGAATACTGATGGCGAAGAGCAGTCTATCGCTGCTGGGACCCAGCGGGTGAGCCCGGAGGGTCGGCCCGGAGTGACCGGGGGACAGGCATCATATCACTAATCGCCCGGCGCGCAAGAGCAGGTCTGCCCCAAAGGGCGCGACTCTAGCGTCCCATCTCCGAAGTCCTGAGCCCATTCCTTCATTCCTTCTCCCCTTGCGGGAGACGGGTGCCCACCGCAGGTGGGCGCGGATGAGGGGTCAATTAGGAGCTCCATCTCCGAAGTCCTGAGCCCATTCCTTCATTCCCTCTCCCCTTGCGGGAGACGGGTGCCCACCGCAGGTGGGCGCGGGTGAGGGGTCAATTAGGAGCTCCATATCGGAGACGGGACACTTGCGCGGCGAGGCCAGCAGGGTGGCTCCGTAGCTGCTGGCTGCGGACGGCGCATTCGTTCGCCCTGAGCCAACGTCAGAAACGAATGGAAGTCCCTCTCCCGCCGGGAGAGGGTTGGGGTGAGGGGCACTGTTCTTCGTCCTTCGACAGGCTCAGGACGAACGGACATCCGCTACCGCCGCGCGCTACCAGGGTGTGGCGAAGTGCCACCAGTCCACGACGATGTCCGTCGCGTTGTACTTGTCGAGCCAGCGGCCCCCGTGCAGCGCGTACTCCTGGACCATCTTGGCCGCTGTGAGCACGGCCAGCCAGACCGCGGCGCGGCGCGCCGTGAGCTGGTACGACGGCCTGAACTGGTCCCTCCCTGCGATAAACACGAACCAGAACTCGAACACGTTCGGGAAGGCCAGGAGCAGCGCTCGCTGGTGCGTGACCTCGAACGCCACGTCGCCCACGATGCGGAACGCGAACAGGCTGATCGCCACGTTCCTCGCCAGCCCCTTCCAGCGCAGGGCCACCGCAAGGAACGTGCCCATGTAGACCAGGTCCACCCACTTGTCGAACGCCTGGTAGTCGCCGAGGCCGCCCAGGTGGATGAGGTCCCTCAAGAAGAGGTCCGAGAAGTCCACGAGGATGGCGACAAGCGCGCCCCAGAACGGCCAGCGCAGCACTGGCAGCGACCCGGCGATTCGTATGGCGGCGATGATGACTTGCTCAGCGGTCATGTCGTTGGTGAGGGTGCCGCGGACGGCTGACCCGCCCCGGCGCGCGTTCGGCAGTCATGTCATTCTGAGCGCCGGAGCGAAGCGACGGCGCGAAGAATCTCTTCGTCTCGCCCCTGCACACGGTACGGAAGGGATTCTTCGCCCCGGCGCGCCGGGGCTCAGAGTGACATCGGTCGCGTCGCTTCGTCACCTGTCCGACAACGCCTTGACCACGCGCAACGCGCGCAGCGTGACCCATTTGTTCGGGGCGCCCACGTTGCCGGGCTTGAAACCGACGGGGTTGTGCGGCGCGTACTCCCGCTTCCAGCGGCCCTGCGCGTCCTGCTTGGCGAGCACCGACTCGACGGCGTGGGCTGCCCGCGGGTCTCTGACGTGGCCGGCCAGCGCCAGGCCTTCGAGCACGGTCAGGTAATCGGTCACGTAGAACACCGGGAACCCGAACTTCTGCCAGCTGGAGCTAGGGTTGGTGGCAGTCGGGTAGTCGGCGACGGCCGGGTCGCGGGAGAGCAGGAACTCGACGGTCTGGTCAAGCGCGCTCTGGACCACTGGCGTTCGTGTCGCGGCAGGCGTTGTCGCCAGGGAAAGAAGCTGCTTGCCCGCGCCCCAGCCGCACGGGAGGCCCTTGTTGGCCATGCACATGAAGCCCGGCCCCGGGGTGGCCGACTTCATGTAGCGCAAGGGCGCCTTGGACCTCTGACCGGCGGGCGCGACGCCCTCTCCGGTGATCATCCGGGCCGCGCTGTCCAGCGCGCCCTGAAGGCGAGGGTCGTCCGCGGGGTGCAGAGCGTTGAGCGCGGCGCCCAAGTTGCCTGCCAGGCAGTGGATAAACGCGCCGGGCTTGCCAGAGTAGGAGAACACGTCGCCGGGGCCGAGCGTGCTTTCCAGGATGTGCTCGCAGGCACGCTGCACGCGCTCATCTGCCGGGTCTGCGCCCGTCTGCCAGAGCGTGATGACCGACCAGAACGTGCCGACGTACTTTTCGCCGTACGGGCGGTCGAACCAGCTGCCGTCGGGGCGCATGCGGGCGAGGATTTCGGGGACCGGCCCTGTTTCCATAACGGCCCGCCGCGCCAAGGCAGCCCTCCGGCTGTCAGGAGGCTCGTCCAACAGCTGCGTCAACGCGAAATAGCGCACGCCGGGGCACGACTCGTCTTTTTCCAGGAGCCAGGGCAGCGGGTCTGCGCGCAGGGCAGAGGTCCAGGCAGGGCTAGAAGGCATGGGCGTACCTCGTGGTTATAATCCGTCGGCCGGCTCAGATTCTCACCCCGCTGAATGTTGGCCGCAACGGAGGCCCGATCGTGCTCTACAGACACCTCGGCAACTCCGGCCTCGAAGTCTCAGAGGTCGGCCTCGGCACCAACAACTTCGGCGGCCGTATGGACTATGGGCAGACGCAGGCCGTCGTCCACGCCGCGCTTGACAGCGGTATCAGCCTGCTCGACACCGCGGACATCTACTCCATGGGTGTGTCAGAGCGCTACATCGGCCGCGCCCTGGGCGGCGGTCGGCGCCAGAAGGCGGTCGTCGCCACCAAGTTCGGCATGAAGTGGGCCGACGGCCCGCACGGGCTGGGCGGGTCCAGGCAGAGGATCATCGAGGGCGTCGAGGGCAGCCTGACGCGCCTGCAGACCGACTACATAGACCTCTTCCAGCAGCACCGCTGGGACGCCGCGACGCCCATCGAGGAAACGCTGCGCGCGCTCGACGACCTGGTGCGGGCGGGCAAGGTGCGCTACATCGGGTGCTCGAACTTCGCCGGGTGGCAGATCGCAGAGTCTGCCTGGACGGCGCGGGTGCACGGGCTGACGCCGTTCGTCAGCGCGCAGCCTGAGTACTCGCTGATGGTGCGGGACGTGGAGAAGGAGGTGCTGCCTGCTTCGGAGAAGTACGGGCTAGGCATCCTGCCTTACTTCCCGTTGGCGCACGGGTTCCTGACTGGCAAGTACAAGCGCGGCACGCCGCCGCCCGCGGACACCCGCCTGGGCAAGCTGGCCTCGGCCGCCAAGAGCCGTCTGACCGAGACGAACTTCGACGTGCTGGACCGGCTGGAAAAGTTCTCAGCCGACCGCGGGCACACGGTGCAGGAGCTGGCGTTCGCCTGGCTGCTGGGTCACAAGGCGGTGAGCTCCGTCATCGCCGGGGCCAGCACGGCCGACCAGGTGTCGCAGAACGCCAGGG
This sequence comes from uncultured Thermoflexus sp., assembly GCA_964456315.1. Classification (GTDB taxonomy): domain Bacteria; phylum Chloroflexota; class Dehalococcoidia; order Lucifugimonadales; family Lucifugimonadaceae; genus SHXW01. The sequence continues at coordinate 1,944 of CAYWBD010000057.1, read as the reverse complement.
CCGCCGACTGGCGCCTGACTCCGGATGACATGAAGGCCGTGGATGAGGCGGTGAAGTAGGGGGCGCGACTCAGTCATTCTGAGTCCCGCAGGGACGAAGAATCTGGCTCGGGGGACGACGTTTCGTCTGGACCGGAAGTTGGCGCGTCGCTATTTGAGCTAGATTCTTCGCCTTGGTTCTCCGCGCCTTCGCTCAGAACATCTAGCATGATTTCGGCTCAGGGAGAAGTCGCTGAGGTCTGCGCGGTTCCTGAACCAGCGCGACCCAGAGCCTGCCCAGCCGCCTGTCAATACCAGAGTCAGGCCCAACAGGAACCGTCTGGAGGGGTAACGTGCTCGCCTACCGGCTCGGTCTGCCCTTAGCCATCGGCGTGATTGCGCTGATAGTCGCCGGATGCGCGCAAACCCCGCCCGTGAGCACGCCAGTGCTTACGAACACTCCAAGCGTGGATACGCAGGCATCAACTCCAAAGGAGAGCCCGCAGGTACGAGCGGCCTGCGATCGGTTGGTGGATCTCGGCGTAAGTCTGGTGGCCACGGTTACGTCTACGGAGTACGTAGAGCACATCGTCCGCTTGTTTGCCGAGTGTGCGAGAAGTCCGCTCGTGAGCCCGCAGACTGTAGAAGGCTGCAAGCGCATGGGGCAGCTCATCTTGGATGTACAAGCTCAGGTTGTGGCTGTCGAGGAGACAGGGGCCGAATTGAAAGCCATCCGAGACTTGGTTAAAGATGACCCGGCGCTCTATCTAGCCGTGACGAAACCCCTAGCGTACTTGACCGACCCGTCGGGCGTTGATCTCACCGGAGCGGATGCCGTTTATCTCGCCAACCGGTGCGGCACGATCAACAGCCTGACCACCTTTGTCCGTTGAAAATTCTAAGAGGCTCGCTCAGAATGACATCGTCAGCGTCGCAGGTCGCGACATGCCTGTGTCAGGGAGGAGCAGATTGGCTAACCTGCACCCCGCGCTTGTCCAGGACCAGGATTACCCACACGCCGCCCACCTCGAGTTTGTGAGGTTGCGAGACGTCATCAATGGTCAACTGGCAAGACTATCGGCTGACCTCAAGGTGTTCGATGCGCTTAATGATGAGTTCCGAGACCGTCCGGATGTTGTCGCTGAAGCGCTGGGGTTTTGGCATTCTACGCGGACTGGGCTCCTCCAGCTGATCATCCTGAGAATCTGGGCCTTGGCCAGCGACTCTGATCGGCGCAGTGCAACGTTTCCTAGACTGCTCTGCTTCGTTGAATGCAACATCCATCTATTTGGCGAGTCGGCGCTCCGCCGGAGGCTGCACGCTGAATATGATGTTCAGGGTCCTGAATACTGGAATGATCTTATCGAGCGTGACATCCGACAGGCTTTGATCAACTCCAGTACATTGCGAGATATGTCGAAGCGGTTCGATTCCATCAAACCGATCTTGAAACGCGTGAACGCGCGTCGTAACAAGCTCATTGCACATCTCGACCTCGATACGCTCCAAAAACGTCCGAATGTGGACACGAGGTTCAATTTGACGATTTCCGAGATCAGGACCTGCCGGGACGAGATGTTAGCGGCATTGAAAGTTGTGGATTCAGGTTTCAGTCTCAGCAACATCACTGGGATCGTGGTGACAGAGCGTCCGGATCAGATCAGAGATGTCATGGCGAGGTTGTCCGAATCATATCGAGTCACGTCCTCGTGATGGTTGTCAAAGTTCTGCAATGCCCTACATCCTCGCCATAGACCAGGGCACGTCGTCCACCCGCGCCATCGTGTTCGACACGCAGGACGCGCGCCCGGTGGCGTCGGCGCAGGTCGAGGTCAAGCAGTACTTCCCTCAGCCTGGGTGGGTCGAGCATGACCCTGAGGAGATTTTCCGGGCCGCGGTCGCGGTGAGCCGGGAGGCCATCGAGAGGGCGCGTCGGGGTGGCGCCCCTCACCCCAACCCTCTCCCG
>CAYWBD010000056.1:0-3120 GCA_964456315.1 uncultured Thermoflexus sp. | reverse complement strand
CCAGCACGAGCTGGACCAGCGTCCTGGTGGCTACCCCCGTCGCGCCGGGGACGTTGACACCCCGGGCGGCGTCGCTGAGGCTGACCGCCGCGATGTCCAGGTGGACCCACGGGGTATCGCCAGCAAACTCGCCGATGAAGTGGGCGCCCGTGATCGAGCCCGCCGGCCGCCCGCCCGTGTTCTTGAGGTCAGCCACCTTGCTCATGTTCTGCCTCTTCGACACCGGGTCGAGCGGCAGTCGCCAGAACGGCTCGCCACGTTTCTTCCCCGCGGCGATCACTTGCTCAACAAGCGCGTCGTTGTTGCCGAAGGCGGCGCCGTTGCCGCTGCCCAGAGCGATGCGCGCCGCGCCAGTTAGCGTGGCGACATCTACGATGCGGCGTGCGCCTTTCGACCGGGCGTAGGACAGGGCGTCGGCCAGGGTGAGGCGGCCCTCGGCGTCCGTGTTCTCCACTTCGATGTACGTGCCGTTCATGGCCCGCACTATGTCGCCAGGCCGCTGCGCTGCACCGCCCGGCATGTTCTCAGCCGCGGCGACCACCGCATGGACGTTGAACCGGGGGCGCGCCGCGGCGATGGCTTGCATGGCGCCGATGCAGGCCGCGCCGCCGCCCATGTCGCCCTTCATGTCGCCCATGCCGTCCGCAGGCTTGATGGAGATGCCGCCTGAGTCGAACGTGATCCCCTTGCCAACAAGCCAGACCTGCCGCGCCGGGTCTGCGGGGTCCCCTTCGTACGAGATATGGATGAACTTTGGAGGCTGCGCGCTGCCTGCGGTCACGCCAAGGTATGCGCCCATGCCCAGCGCGGCGACGTCCGCTTTCTCCAGCACCACGCAGGTCATGCCGCCGGCTGAGGCGACCCGGCGCGCCGTTTCCGCCATCACTGTCGGCGTGAACACGTTCCCAGGCTCGTTGACCATGTCCCGCGCCAGGCAGGCGGCGTCGGCTAGCATCCGCCCCCGGCGCATGCCAGCTTCCAGCGCAGGCAGCTTTTCCGGGGCGCGCTCGATGATCTCCAGACTCTCGAGCCCGGGGCTGGAGTCGTCTCGGGACGTCGTCTTGTACTTGTCGAAGCGGTATGCGCCCAGGACCGCGCCCTCGGCGATGGCCTCTGCGCACAGGGCGGGGTCGAGCCCGGCGATGCCTGCCCCGTGGACGATGGTGGCGGCGCGCTTGATTCCCGAGCGCTCCAGGCGACGCACGGCCTCCGCGCTCAGGGACCGGATGGCGTCGTAGTCGAAGCGGTCCTGGGGACCCAGCCCCGCGACAAGCACTCTCCGCGGAGCGAACCCCCGGTAGGCAGTGTCGGGAGTGTGGATGAGTGTGAGTTCGCCGGGCTTGCCCTTGATCTCTCCATCGGCGATCAGACGGGAGACGAGCCCGCCAAGGGCGCGGTCTGCGGCCCCTGTGGCGCCGCCGGGGATCGTGACGCCCTGGAACAGGTTGACCACGACGGCGTCAACAGGGTGCTGGGTGATGTCGCCTCGGAGGGCGGAAATCTGCATGTTCAAGGGGGAATGGCGCAACGCCATAGGACTGGGGTTCAAGGGGTCGCGGGCGGCCGATCAGAGGGCGCCGGGTGGGGAGTATACGGCCCCTGGGTGCACCACGGTGCGGGGGAGGCCGGGGAGTGTGCGGACGGTGGACTGCGGCAAGGTCCAGATTTGGTACGTAGTCTTATACGAATATAAGACAATGCCTACAAAAAAAAATACAGTACGAACGTACTCTCCCGTCGCCACATGCGCCTGCCCACATAATTCGAGCCGTCACGCGCGGGCCGGCGCGGTCCGCTGTGCAACGCAACCGACTGACTTCAGCCGGGTGCGTCCAGGGGTAGCGAGTGTCCGCTCGCTCATTAAGCGGTGCTCCCGGTGCTCCGGGGGCCAGTCAGGGGCTACAGCCATGACGACGGGGAACATCAACGTCAGCGTTATCAGCGACGGTTCGTTCTTGCTCGACGGTGGCCCGGTCTTCGGGCAGGTCCCGAAGGTCCTCTGGGAAAACCACGCCAAGCCAGACCGGAAAAACCGGGTCAGGCTGGGCCTGAACTGCCTCCTCATCCGCACCCCGACCGCCAACATCCTGGTGGACGCCGGGATCGGCAACAAGTCGCCCGAGATCACCAAAGATATCTACGGTCACACCACCAGCAAGCTTATCCGCAACTTGCGCGCCGTCGGTGTCAGCGCCCGCGACATCAATTTCGTGGTCCTCACTCACCTGCACTTTGACCACTGCGGCGGGGCGACCCGGCTGGACCGTGAGGGGAACATCGTCCCCACGTTCCCGAAGGCCAAGTACCTCGTGCAGAAGAGCGCCTGGGAAGAGGCGTGCTCACCAAACGAGCGCTCCCTCCCTGTTTACTCGCACGGCTGTGCGGAGCTCGGCGCCATCAAGGCACGCGGGCAGCTTGAGCTCATAGAGGGCGACACCGAGATCGCGCCGGGCGTAAAGGCGCTGGTGACAAACGGCCACGCCAGCGGCCACCAGTTGGTGACGGTGAACTCCGGCAGCGAGCGCCTGATCTTCCTTGCCGACCTTGTGCCGACCCCTCACCACCTGCCCCTCCCCTACATCACAGCGTTCGACCGCCACCCTGACCAGACGCTGGCGGCCAAGAAAGAGACGCTCGCCAGAGTGGAGAAGGAAGGGTGGCTGGCGGTGTTCGCACACGGCCTGGTAGAGCGCGCCGGGTACCTGGAGCGCCGCGCAGGGGGCCTCACCCTCAAGCCGGTCGCAATTTAGCGAAACCCTCGTCCCCTCGACTGACCTGAACGCCGCTACGTCAGGCCGCCTGCTTCAGGCGGCCTGACTGGCTTTTCCGGGGCTGGCCTCACCTCAGTCCCCGCCGGGAAACAGTCGCCCTGCCCGCCTAGAGGACCTGTGCGCGGGCTGCCAGGGCCTCCGGGTGGCGGTTCGGGCGGATGCCGGGCCCGAATAAGGCTAGCTGTCGGGCCCGTTGCCCGACGATTCCCGCACCGGGCGGCCGACCATGACCTCGCCATCGACGGCCAGCAACCTCACATCTTCGATAATGCCCCGGCGAGGCGGAACGACGCTTAACTCGCGAGGAGTTCCCGGCGTCCCGGTCCGACGCCGCGGGAGCGCGCCGGGG
>CAYWBD010000055.1:0-4672 GCA_964456315.1 uncultured Thermoflexus sp. | reverse complement strand
ACGACGGCGTGGTGGTGCTGCCGTCGCAGCTTGCCGAGGAGGTGCTGCCAGAGGCGCTGCAGCACGACGAAGAGGAGGAGGCGCTGCTGGAGTTCACGATTGCGAATAAGGTGTCGCCGAGCCGCTACTACCCGTTTAACGAAGAGACGAAGAAGCTCTACGCCGACTGGAAGCGCAAGAACGCTGGGAAGAGCCACCCGTCAGAGAAGCGTCGCGAGGCTCGCAAGACCGCTGCTTCTCGGCCCGCGGCCGCGCCCGCCCGGAGAGTGGAGGTCCGGGGCCGGGAATTCAGATGACGGTCGAGCGGGCCTGGTTGGGCTGAGTTGCCACCCATGACGGTCCCAAAAAGAGACAGTGCACGCTTCTCAGCCCGGCTCCGCGCCGCCTGCGCCGGGGAGTGGCGCGCCGCGCATGTGGAGCACCCCTTCGTGAAGGCTATCGGCGACGGCACGCTTTCGCTTGCTCGCTTCCAATACTTCATGCGGCAGGACTACCTTTTCCTCATCGACTACTGCCGCGTCCTGGGCATCGCGGCGGCGCGCTGCGAGGACGTCGAGTCCATGTCGTGGTGGGCGAAGCTGCTCGACGAGACGCTGAACTCCGAGATGGCGCTGCACCGCAGTTTCTGCGACGACTTCGGCTTATCCGCGGCCGAGCTGGAGGGAACAGAGCCCGCGGCGGCCACCCAGGCGTATGGGGACTACCTGCTGCGCGTGGCGTACGGAAGTTCCGTCGCGGTGACCGCCGCGGCGTTGCTGCCCTGCCAGTGGGGGTACGGAGAGATCGGGCGGCGGCTGAGCAGGCGGATGAAGGCCGAGCCTGGTTCATTTCACGCTCGCTGGGCCGCGGGGTATGACTCTGCTGAGTACCACCGCCTCACTGCGTGGCTGCGCCGCTTCGTCGACCGGCTCGGGGCTTCTGCCAGCGAGCAAGAGCGCGCGCTGATGACCTCGGCGTTCCGGGAGGGCGTGCGGCACGAGCGTGCGTTCTGGGAGCAGGCGTGGCTCTCGGGCGGGGCGTGAGGCCGGGCGACGGGCTACCGTCGCAATGAAACCCGCGTGCGAATAAAGGCCTATTCCAGTGCACAGAGACCGGCCGGGAACAGTCGGCGGCAAGGAACGCCTGCGCCACACGGTGCCGTCCATTGACATGCGCTGCGGGCCATGCTAGTTTCCTGCCACACATTCGACCCGGGAGGACGACACACAGCGGTTCAGCAATTAATGTCATCGGCTCCGAAGGGAAGGAGCACTTGAATTACGAAAAGCGTCGTTCACGCCCGGACCGGCTTTGATGACCAAAGGGACGCGCTCTTGAGGAGGCCCATGATGTCCAGACGACTCAGTCGACACCTCGCCCTCATGGCCGTGCTTCTCCTTTCAGGGGGAGTTATGGCGGGGGTGGCCTGCGGCGGCGACGAAGCGCCCGTGGCCACCCAGGCGCCGGTCATCCAGACAGTGCTAGTTGAAAAGATCGTCGAAAAGCCTGTTGAAAAGATCGTCCAGCAGACGGTCGTTGTAGAAAAGCCCGTCGAGAAGGTCGTCCAGCAGACCGTGGTGGTCAAAGAGACGACAGTTGTAGAGAAGCCGGTCCAGCAGACCGTCGTGGTCGTGCAGACGGCGACGCCGACCGCGGCGCCGGCCACGGTGGTACCCAAGCCCGCTCCGGCGGGTTCGATCAAGATAGCCATCGATTCAGTGCAGCCGCCAGCCGGCACGCCCAGGTTCTGCACTTCTAACTGCACCGAAAATTCGGTGCTCATGAGCATCTTGGAGACGCCCTGGCGGACTGTAGAAGGCGACCTTGCCGGGGACAAGGCGCTGGAAAATGTGCTGGCTGTGGGTTTCACCCTCGACACGGCCCTGAAATACGTAGACGTGAAGCTCCGGCCGGGAGTCCCCTTCCACCAGGGTTGGGGCGAAATGACCGCCGCCGACTTCGCCTTCTCGCTCAACGACGCAAACCGCGCCATCACACCAGAGAGCATCAGCGGCCAGGCAGGCGAGCTGGCGGCCACCTTTGGCAAGGTGGAGGTGATCGATAAATACACGGCCCGGGTCAACTTCAGCGTCTTCGACAGCCGGTGGCTCCGGTTCCGACTGAGCAACTTCGAGGAATCCATAGGCGTCACCTCGAAGTCGGTGTTCGACAATCTTGGCCCCGAAGGGATGAGGAAGGTCATCATCGGCACCGGGCCGTATGAGGTCAAGGAATGGGTCGTGACCGACAAGACGGTGCTCGAGGCCGTTCCCAACCACTGGCGCAAGACCGCCCGCGTCAAGACAATCACGTTTATCGAAGTGCGTGAGGCAGCAGTTCACCGGGCCATGTTGGAGACGGGCGAGGTGGTCGCGTCGGCGCCCGCGCTGAAGGACTGGCCAGCCCTCACCCAAAAAGGCCATAAGCCGCTCTCTGCCAGCGGGTTCGACAACTTCAACAACGTGGCCTTCGGCGGGAACTGGTGGGAGAAGAACAGCGCGCGTACCGGTCAGCCTCTGGTGCGTGTGCGCGACATCACCAAGCCCTGGGTCGGCAACCCCTTTGAGAACGGCGACGTCTACGACGAGAACACGCCCTCGATGCAACGGTCCCTCAAGGTGCGCCGCGCCCTGGCCTACGCGATCGACCGGGAGGGGCTGAACAAGTCGCTAATGGCGGGGCTGGGCAAACCCATCTATTTCGGTTACCAGCCCGCAGGCGACACGTCCTTCTTCAAGAAGGGCGCCTTCCCCGGCGGTTGGGAGATCCCGTACGACCTGAACATTGCCAAGCAGCTCCTCAAGGAAGCCGGATACGAGAAGGGCTTCGAGATGGACTTTTGGGTGGGCCCAGTAGGGCTTCCGGTGGAGTTGATGGACGCCATCAGCGGGCTCTGGCTCGCTGAGCTGAATATCAAGACCAAGCTGCAGAAGAATACGTACGAGACCTTCAGGCCAGGCCTCGTCCAGCGAAATATCACCACGGCGTTTATTGGGTGCGGCGATGGCAACAGCGGTAACAACCCCATCGACGCCGCCCGTGGGTTCACCATGAGTTCCTGGAGCGACGGCGGTTACGGCGTCGGGATGGAAATACCCTTCGCGGCCGAGAACTACCAGAAGACTGCGCTGGAGCCTGATCTGCTGAAGCGGACGCAGTCGAACTTGGCCTTCATTGAAAAGTCCATCTTCTGGGGCTTGTGTATTGGCGTCGTGAGTCAGCCTGGCTACGGTCTGTACAACCCCAACGTGATCGCTGACTGGCGCCCGCTGCCGGTGAGCAACGGCGGGATGAACAACATGAACAACTTCGAGTCCATCGTGCTGAAGTAGCGTGACCTGGTGTCGAGGCGGCGGCGGCTCCAATCCGGGGCCGCCGCCACCTTGTTGGCCCGCCCGGATGTCCCGGACATAGGCAAGGGTGAGATGCGCCGGTACTTCATCGCCCGCCTGTTCTATTCAGTGTTCGCCCTGATCGGGGCAACTGCGATAGTCTTCGGTCTCTCGCGGGCAGTGGGAGACCCGAGGTACCTCTACGCTCAGGAGAGTTACGGTCTGACGCCCGAGGCGTGGGAGGACCTCGGGAAACGACTGGGTATGGACAAGCCTCTGGTGGTCCAGTACTTCGTCTGGCTTGGCCGCGTCGCCAAAGGCGATCTCGGGGAGTCGCTGATCGGGCGGGCGCCCGTTCTCGAGTTGATCGGCAACAAGATGGGCAACACCCTTCAGTTGGGGTTCGCAGCATGGCTCCTTGCAACGCTGATAGGCATACCGCTCGGTATCTTGTCCGCCGTGAAGCGAGGCACCGTCTGGGACTACATCGGCAGGGGGTTCGCGGCACTGGGGCAGGCCGCGCCGCCGTTCTGGATCGGCATCGTCGGCATCCTCTTTTTCGCCGTGCAGCTTGGGTGGCTGCCCTCCGGGACGAAGGGTGACGGTCCGTCAATCGCCAACATCAAGCACTTCATCATGCCTGCTGCGACGCTAGCCTGGATCTCGTCGGCCAGCTATCTGCGCCTGACGCGGTCGGCCATGCTCGACGTGCTGGACTCGGAGTTCGTCAAGTTCGCGCGCGCCAAAGGTGTAGCCCAGCGGGCCGTGGTCTGGAAGCATGCCTTCAGAAACGCGCTGATACCGCCTCTGACACTTTCGGCCTTGATCCTTGCGGGCTTCATAACCGGCACGGTGGTGGTCGAAACGGTGTTTACGTGGCCGGGGCTGGGCAAGCTGGCCGTGGACTCGGTCGTGCAGAACGACTACCCGACGATGACCGGGGTGGTGCTGCTCCTGGCGCTGGTGTATGTGTTTGTCAACTTCCTGACGGACCTGGCCTACAGCTACATCGACCCCAGGGTCCGGTACACATAAGGCCATGGACAGCGCACCCACTTTGGCCACCACGCAGCGGGTCCGGCAGCCGGCAGGGCCGGTATTCGCCATCAGGCGGGTTTTCCGCCAGTGGCCTGTCTTCCCTATCGCCATCCTCATCCTACTGGTGATTGCGGGAGTCGCGGCGCCCTTGCTGGCGCCGCACGACCCCATAAGGCCCGAACTGGCCGACCGCAATGCCAGCCCCTTCTGGTACGCAAATTACGAAGGCAAGCACCTCCTGGGCGCCGACCAGGTGGGACGGGACGTGCTGAGCAGGCTCATCTACGGCTCACGCGTGTCCCTGGTGGTGGTAGCAATCTCTC
>CAYWBD010000054.1:0-12487 GCA_964456315.1 uncultured Thermoflexus sp. | reverse complement strand
GGCCAGGAAACGGGCACGTGGCGCAATCCACGGCAAGCGGGAGCGCCATGCTCACGTGTGGTGGAAACCGGGGCCGCCCGCGCACCGCGCCAGAGGCTTGCCCCGACAGAGATTTGCACGATTATTTGCACGATCCTGTTTTTCGGGTGCTCTGAGAGGAGACTGGGCCCGAGATTGGCGTGAGATTGGCTGGCGATCCAGGATTCGAACCTGAGTTCCCAGATCCAGAGTCTGGTGTCCTACCGCTGGACGAATCGCCACCGGCGACGAGCCACGGCCATGACCGTGGCACACATTGATGTTAGCAGGGAGCCGTGTCCCGCTCAATCTCGCGGCGGGCCAACTCTTGTCGCGAGTGCCACGCCGCAACGGCGCGGTCCGCTAGTGCAGCCTGGCCGGCTGGCCGTCTCCTGGTCCGCCGGAGCGGACGGCCGCCTCGGAGAGCCCTGCGCCCTTGAGAGCGGCGAGCAGCCTCGGCACGCCCCAGAACAGGAGCGAGACGCTCATCGAGCTGGTGTGCTTTGTGCCTTTGACCCGCGCGTCGGGGTGCGGCGTATCGTCGTCCAGCATGAACTCCAGCAGCTCTTTGCCGACGTGCAGGTACTTTGCGTCGCCGGTGTACTCGTGCGCCACCGCCAGGGACCGCCCGAGCATCCCGCAGTAGCGCTCAGCGATGAAGCGTTTTTCCTCAGGCATGTCCCAGCCGCAGAACCAGTCCACGCACCGGACGAACGCGTCGCTAGCGCGCTTGTCGGCAGTGAGGGCGTAGTACAGCTCTATGGCAGGCAGCAGGTAGTGCATCTGGTAGCCGGAGAACACAAGCTCGCGCGGGGCCAGGATCTTCTGGAACCGGGCGCGCTCCCCGAACAGCTTCACCAGTTCGGCCTGCGTGAACTGGTCAACGTGGTCCATCTCGACTGCCAGCACGGTGCCCTCTGACGCCATGCCAAACGGGTGCTGGAGGCCCTGGCGATCTGACGTAGACACCTGGAACCGCTTGTTCCACGAGCCGTCGGGGTTCTGCCCACGCAAGAAGAGCTCGAACAGCTCACGTGCCTTCTCCATATACCGGGCCTCGCCGGTCACCTCATGCAGGTGGCAGAGTCCCCGGAAGTTGTTGGCCATCCCGCGCAGGCTGAAGGTCAGGCGCGGGTCCTCCGTCCAGCGGAAGCGCAGGAAATACTCACCGGCCTCCTTGATGACGTCCAGCGTCCGGGCGTCCCCGGTGAGGTAGTAGTGGTCAACCCAGTTGTCGATGAACGTGTGTGACGGGCAGGGCTCATCGCCCCAGTGGTCAACGGAGTGCCGGAAGCACCCCCCGACCGTGTACGGCCGCAGCTGGTTGTAGTGGCACGTGTCGACGTCCACCGAGTGGCGCGTGGAATACTCGGCGATGCGGAACAGCTCCGGGTCACCGGTGCGCAGGTATTGCACCCAGAGGCCGTGGCGCGGGTCGAACTCCGAGTTGTTCCACGACCACCTGCCGACCAGCTTCCAGCGTCCGGTCTCCTTGTCGAACGTGATCATGTGGTCGCCGAAGTTGTAGCAGCCGTACCAGCGGCCACTCTCGGTGTTCCAGGTCACCCATTCGACGTAGCGGTCGAACAGCTCCTCTGTCCGGGGAAACGCCGCCCGGTCCCTGGGCAGGAAGCCCCCGAGCGCGCCGGTCGAGGCGTTGTACGCCGGGTCTGTCGCTACGTGCGGCGGTTCCAGAAGGCCTGCGACTGCCTCCCGGGGGTCGCCCGCTACAGGGTCGTAGAAGTGGAGGAAGTACTCGTGCGTCTTGCCCACGCCCAGTCCGTCCGAGTACACGGACTCACCAAGCTCCCAGTGGACCACCTCGTCGTAACGACGGAACGAAAGCCGCTTGCCGTCCGGGTCCCGCCACAGGTAGATGTCGATGCCCTCATCGGAGCCGTCCAGGCCGATGGCCTTGGGGTACTCCTCGCGCATGTAGCGCAGGCCGACAGCGATGCCGGCTCGGCCCCCTTCAAGCAGCGCATAGCCTCGGGTCCGCGCGCCCTCCGCCACGCGCCTGCTCCGCTCCCCTTCCCGTTCAACGACGGCGTACTGAGCGTCCGTGCCCTGGCTCAGCAGCAGACCTGACCCGCCCCGTACCGGGCGCGCGATGTCGTGGGCCGGGCTGTCCCCCGATACCAAGCGCCGCTTCGGTCCACTGCCGAGGATGACCGGAAGGCGCACCGCGATCTCCTCGATCTCCGTCTCCCGCGGGTTGCCCGTGAAGACGACGGTGTGCAGCACCCGCACCCAAGGCTGGCCGGCGTAGGCATATATGCGGACCGTGAACGTCATCGGCCTGTAAGGCGAGTAGTTTCCCATGGGGTAGTCCGCGTCGTAGGCCCCGTCGCACCGGACGACGGCCCTCAGCGGCCCGGCCTCTTCGACGACCGCCCGGTATGCGTCCGTTGCCAGCGACGCCCGGCAAACCCCGCCACCCAGCCCGTACAAGTAGCGCTTGCCGTCAGGCTCCAGCCGGGATTCTCTGATGGTCACCGTAGAGTCGCCAGCGCCGGGCCGAACGATCTGGCGGCCCTCGTGTGACGCCTCTTCAATCAGCGAAAAACGGTGCTTGCTCACTGAAAACTGGAGCGGCCCTGTGTCGACGCTGATCAGGTCCTGTGTTTCCTGCACCGACACGGGCGTCGGATGGCGCGGCGGGCGCGCAGACCCGGGCCCGAGCTCGTAGTGCGACTGACCTCCAGCAGAGACGTCCGCCTGGAAGTCGACCAGCAGCCACTTCACAGTCCCGTCCGGCCAGCGGCTCAGGACGCGCGACTGCGTCGGGACGGCCTTGCCTCCCGGTGCGAAGACCTGGTGCGCGGCGAGGTCTTTGTGCTGCCCTGCCGGGAAAGGGATGCCCCGGCTGAACGGAAACGCGACGCGGGCGACGCCGGCTGCCTCCGTCACGGTGATCTTGACGCGTGCGGGAAGAGACACGGCTTATGCTGACCTCCGCTCGCTGGCAACTACGAGGCCAGAAGCGGGGGCAGTTTACAGCGCGGACTCTGTCATTCTGAGCGGAGGCCGGGAGGCCGAAGCGAAGAACCTCGCTCAGCCCACTACGCGTTGCCGGTCGAGCCCGACCGCCGGAGCGAAAGGACTTGCAGACTTGTAGCGCGTTGCCGCTTGTGCCCAGGCGTGGGGCACTCACGAAGTTGCCAGCCCGGCGTTGGACGTACCACGATCAGTCCAAAGTCGCCCGGCTAGCTGCGCTTGGCCTTGTCTTCCTGCTTCTGCTCCATCATGAACTTGATGAAGTCCTGGGTGCGCAGGGCGGGCATTGTGTGCGTGACAATCGACCCACGGGCCCCCAGGTCGATAGCCAGCCGGTGCATGTTCCAGTTGTCAGGCGCCTCGATGACCGTGGCGAAGTCATACTCGCCCAGGAGCGCGTACTGCGCGATGACGCGCGAGCCGCGCTCGGTGACCTCTTCATTGACCTCATTGATCCGTTCCGGGTGCTCCTTAACAGTGGCGCGGCCCCGGTCGGTCAGCTTGGAAAGCATCAAGTAAAGTGGCATCGCTGGTCCCCTCGCGTCCTGGCCCGGCGGCAACCCACCGCGGCGTCAACTCGGGCATGTTAGCGCACTGGGATTAACGGCGCATTCGCGATGTGTTACGAGTTTCGTTGTTTGCTGCGGCGTCCGGCGGCAGAGCGACCGCTTCCCCGCTCCTCATTCCGCGCACGGACCCCGGCCTGACCTACAGTTCCCTCGCGCCCGGCCACCCCTTCTTCATTTCTTCGATGAACTCTGGCACTGGGATCGCGGGCATGGTCATGGTCTTCAGGTCGCCGTGCGCCGCGAGGTCGCGTGCTACGGCGTGGATCGTGAGGTTGTCCTTCGCCTTGATGATCGTGGCGAAGTCCCAGCCGCCGAGCAGCGCGTACTGCGCCACTATCTCGCACCCGTGCTGCTCGACCTCGTGGTTGATCTCCAAGATCCGCTCAGGTCCCACCTGGACAACCTGCCGGCCCGCGTTGGTCAGCCTCATCAGCATCAGGTACATGGGCTGAGGCCCGCCCGCCGCGGACTCCTCGGACCCCGGCTGCTCCGCGTACGCGCCAAGCCAATCAATAGGCGGCTCAGCGACCTCCGTGCTCCCGCCGGACCCGGGCCGCTCACGCCACCCTGGGGACTTGGTGGTCAACGGCTACTCCGTCCTATTGCCGGCGTACTGGGACGCCCCGCGCGCCGTGGGGTCGGTGTGCACGTTCACGATCGCGGGGACGCCCGACCTGAGGGCCCGCTCCAGCGCCGGACGGATGTCTTTTGGCCGCTCGACGTTCTCACCGTACCCGCCGAAAGCCTCCGCCACCCGGTCAAACCGCGTGTAGCCAAGCTCGCGGCCCGGCTTGCGCACTTCCTCGGACCGCGCCGTCCAGCCTTCGTTGTTGGAGCACACGATCACGATGGGCAGTTTGAAGCGGACCGCGGTGTCGAAGTCCTGGATATTCATCCCCAGCGACCCGTCGCCGTGCAATGCAATCACCTGCTTGTCGGGCCGGGCGACTTTCGCCCCGATGGCGTACGGCAGCCCCACGCCCATGCACCCGGTCGGCCCCGAGTTTAGCCGGTGGCCGGGGTAGAACGTTGGGATAGCCTGACGTCCGAAGTGCAGGATTTCGTTGCCGTCAACCGCCAGGATGGCGTCCCGGTCCATCACCTCCCGGAGCTCCTTGCAAAGCCGAAAAGGGTGGATGGGCGTCTGCTCGGACGCCTCCAGAGGGGCGACTTTCTCCTGCCGGGCCACGTTGGCCTCTCGCAGGCTCGCCACCCATCTTGAAGACGCTTTGTTCTTGAACCCGGTCCGGCCGGCCTCAGCATTGAGCTGGCGCACCACCGCCTGCGCGTCGCCCACCAGGCCGATGTCTACCGAGCGGTTGTGGCCTATCTCCTCGGCCAGTATGTCCACCTGAATGACCTTCGCGGACCCGCTCACCCGCCGGCCGAACGTCATGATCCAGTTGAACCGCGTGCCGACGACCAGCAGTACGTCGCAGTCCCGGAACGCAGTGCTGCGAGCGCCCAGGAACGACAGCGGGTGGTCCTCGGCGATGAGGCCCCGCGAGATGGGCGTTGTGTAGAACGGGATGCCCGTGCGGTCGACAAACTCTCGCAGCTCGTCCCACGCCCGCGACCAGAACGCGCCGCCGCCAGCCAGGATGACCGGCCTCTCCGCGGCGGCCAGTGTGGCGACCGCCTCGTTAACAAGGTCGGGGTCGGCGCCGGGCCGGGCGAGGGCACGGGTGCGCGACGGTCTAGGCACGCGCTCCTCCTCCACTTTGGAATAGAGCACGTCCTCGTTGCAGTCAACGTACACAGGCCCGGGCCGGCCTGTCGTGGCGATGCGGAACGCTGTCGAGACCTGCTCCGGGTAGCGGTCGGCGTGCGTCGGGCGCATCACCGCCTTGCTGACTGGCTCGAAAATCTTGACCTGGTCGACTTCCTGGAAAGCGTCCCGTCCGAAGTCCGACTCGTTGCCCGCGCCTCCAAGGGTCACCATGGGCGCGCAGTCGACATAGGCGTTGTAGATGCCAGTCAGGAGGTTCAGGGTGCCCGGCCCGGACGCCGCCGCTGTGACTCCCGGCCTGCCCGTGACACGGGCGTAGGCGTGGGCGGCCATTGCAGCGGCCTGCTCGTGACGGAAGTCGACCGTCCTGATGCCCATGTCTGCCGCGTTATTGATGATTTCGTAGTTTGGCCCGCCCATCAGATAGAAAAGGTGCTGCACCCCTTCTTCCTTAAGAGTCCGGGCGACCAGGTAGCTGCCTGTGACTAGTCCCATGCTTCCCTCTTTAGTCGCGGGACCCGGCGGCGCCACATCCTGAAGGAATCTCAGGGTCCGGGCGCGCGACTGTCCGCTTGCGGCCGTAGGCCAGGGCGGATTGTAGCGGCGCAGGTCACCGCCGTCTGACCGGCACCCCGGTCAAAAGTTCCACTCAGCGTGGCGCTTTCTCCTTGCCTTTTGACAACCCATGGGTAAATTCCGACGTTGCCAGGCTGCCAGGCCCATTACGCCACCGCAGGCGTTCCAGAATCTGTCCCGGGAGCCGCAGATCGTTCCGAATTCTCAAGGTGTCAGTCCCCAGGAGTCCGAACGCGCGCTAGGAACGCTCTCGGCTAGGATCTCGTTGGTGTTTCACTTAGATCGTCAGTCACCGTCGCCGAACCTGTCGTTCCCGGTCCGCCTTCGCGAGCAGGAACCACACCCGGAACACTTCCGAATGCCGGAATTGGGCTCCAAGAACGCGTGCGGCGACCCTCCGGCCGCGGCCCGGGCCGCCCCGGCCGACACCGCCTGCGGGCACCGCCCGGGCATCAACTCTGTCGTCTACCGCGCGCCCAGACGTGCGGCCTCGTCGGTCGGCCGCCACCGCAGGCGCGTCGCGCTTGCGCTGACTGGCGCCCTGCCCGCCAGGGACGCCGCCTCGGCCAGCAAAGCCGCGCCGCCAGCGAAGTCCGCCAGCGAGATGTACTCGGCGGCGACTGTATTGTCCGGCCCGGCGTTGTGGTAGTTCCCGAGCGGGAAAGCAAGGCCCGTCGTCTGGTAGCCGAACGCGGCGAACGCGCTCGCCTCGCAGCTTCCCCCGCTCATGAGCTGCCTCTGACAGGCAAACCCGCCAGTCCGCGCAGTGAGGCGCTCGCGGGCGACGGTCAGGTAGGCCTCGGCGCGGCCATCGAACGTGGTCCGGGCGTCGCCCACCCGTATGACCGGCCCCTTGCCGATCTCGGCTCCGGGAAGCGCCCGGCTGGACTCGACCGAGACGATAACTGCGTTTCTTGGCAGCAACCCGTCTTCGGCTGCGAGCCGCGCGCCGATCAGCCCCGTCTCCTCCGCCCGCGTGAACAGACCGTAGACCGCGCCCTGCGTCTCGACATGTGCCACGGCCTTCAGGGCCGCCAGCGTCGCCGCGCAGCCCGCCAGGTCGTCCAGGGCGCGCATGTTGATCGTGTCCTCATCGAGGTCGAAGTCCGGCAGGTCGAACACCACTGCGCAGGGCAGGTCCCGTACCGGCTGCGATGGCCGCACCCAGACCCCCCGGTCACGTGGCGGGGTATCGTGGGCGTCCTCGGACACGGGCACGGCGCGTATCACCTCGCCCGGCACGCGGCGCGCCGGGTCTCCGCCGGGCAGGAACAGCACCTTGACCCTGTGTTGTAGCGCGCCGGGAGGCACCCCGCCCAGGGCCTGGCAGCGGACCGCGCCGTCCTGCTCCTCGACCGCCTCGAAGCCTGGGTGGTCCAGGTGCGCCACCATCGCCAGGCCAGGCGCGTCGGGCGACGTCCCTGGCCGTGAGGCCATCACATTGCCCCAACGGTCCGTAGTCACGTCCAGCCCGGCCTGCTCACAGAACGTGCGCACGTAGTCTGCGCCGCGCTGCTCGTAGTAGGACACGGACGGGAGCCTGCCCAGCGCGGCGAGAGCGCGCAGGGCGGTCTCCCGGATGTCCTTTGCTTCCAACAGGCCGTCTTTTCTGGGGACTGTCATAAGGGCGCACCTACCATCGGCCCAGAATACGGCGTCGCGCCACGTTTGGCACGGGCGCGCTAAAATGGCCCGGTTTCTCGGCAGCGCCTCGGCCCACCTCCATGCCACAGATGCCCAAAGTAATGTGCCTGTCCGGCCACGGCTTGCCCCTGGCCGACATGGCGCGCAAGATGCAGCCGTCAGGCTGGACGCTGGCGTTTGCGGACCCTGCGTCGTCCGAGGCCGAGCGCGTCAAGGCCGCCAGCGACGCCGACTTCATACTGGTGTTCGGCCACGGGCTCTCGGACAACGTGCTGCGCGCCGCCCGGCGCGCAAAGCTGGTCCAGCTGGCCTCCGCCGGGTACGACGGCGTCAACCTGAAGCTCGCAGGCGAGCTTGGCATACCGGTCGCCAACAACGGCGGCGCAAACGCCGTCCCGGTGGCGGAGTTCGCCCTGTCCCTGATGCTGGCGGCTTTCAGGCACCTTGTCGACGCCGACCGCGCCACACGCGCCGGGGAGTGGATGCCGAAGGCGCTTGACGGCTATGACACATGGGAGCTCTCAGGCAAGACGGTTGGGATCGTCGGCGCGGGCCGCATTGGCAGCACGGTCGCCCGACTGCTGCGCGGGTTCGATACCACGACGCTCTACACGGACGTCCGGCAGTCGCCCGAGGCAGAGAAGCACGGGGCGAGGCGCGTGCCGCTGGACACGCTGCTGCAGGAGTCCGACATTGTCACGCTGCACGTGCCCCTGCTGAAGTCCACGCGCAGGCTGATCGGTGCGCGTGAGCTGGGGCTGATGAAGAAGTCGGCCCTGCTAGTGAACACCTGCCGGGGGCCGGTCGTGGACGAGCGGGCGCTGCACGAGGCGCTGGCGGCCCGGCGCATCTGGGGCGCGGGGCTGGACGTGTTTGAGACTGAGCCAGCCAATGCCGACAACCCGCTGTTCAAGCTGGACAACGTCGTGGTCGCGCCGCACATCGCCGGCAAGAGCTACGAAAGCTACCCGCGGCGGGTGGAGTTTGCGTACAAAAACATGGCCCGCGTCTGGGCCGGGCAGCCGCCGGAAAGTGTGGTGCTGCCAGATGAATGACATCGCTGACAATGTCATTTTGAGGCCCAGCGGGGCCGAAGAATCTAGCTCAGAGGATGACGCGCCGTCGGAGGATGACGTGCCGTCGTTTGAGCTAGATTCTTCACTCCGTGCTCCGCACTCCGTTCAGAATGACATAGTTCGGGGACTCGATTTCAGCACACTGAAAGGCTAAGGCAAAGGAAATGCCCCAGCAGAAAATCCGGGCTCTTTACATCGGCCCGTCGGGCGGCGACACGTTCGACGCCGTGGGCATCGAGCAGCAGAGCCGCGCCCTCAAGGCAGTCGGCGGCGAGGTCGTCCGCTACAAGGGCTCTAGCACCGGCGAACTCATCGAGGCCCTCAAGGACGTGGACGTCGCCATGTCGCAGGGCCACCGCATAGACTCATCTGTGTTCGACCACATGGGCAACAACGGCCGCTGCAAGGGCATGGCCTCGTTTGGCCACGGGTTCGACGGCATTGACACCGAAGCCGCCAGCCGCAACGGCGTGGTGCTGGCCAACACCGCCTCGTTCGGCACCGAGGAAGTCTCGAACCAGGCGATCATGCACCTGCTCGTGTGCGCAAGAAAATTCGTGCTCCAGGACAAGCTCGTCAGGCAGGGCACCTGGTCACGCAAGCAGCTGTCGCCCATGGGCCACGTCGCCGGGCAGACGCTTGGCATCATCGGCCTCGGCGACATTGGCCGCGCCGTGGCCCGCAAGGCGCAGGCGTTCCGGCTGAACGTCATCGGCTACGACCCGTACATCGCATCGTGGGATTTCAAGGAGTACGGCGTCGAGCAGGTCGCCACTCTGGCGGACCTCTGCCGCAGGTCGGACTACATCACCATCCACGTCTACCTCAACCCCGAGACCCGCCACATGTTTGGCAAGAAGCAGTTCGACCTGATGAAGCCGGGCGCCTACCTGGTCAACTGCTCCCGCGGCGGCGTGGTGGACGAGAAGGCGCTGACAGTCGCGCTGCAGAAAAAGCAGATCGCCGGCGCAGGGCTGGACGTCTTCGAGCAGGAGCCGACGCCCGCCGACAACCCGCTCCTCAAGATGGACAACGTGTCCGTGACCAACCACTATGCGTCGTACTCGGAGGTCGCCTGGGAGCGGGCACAGACGCAGATGGGCGAGGAGGCAGTGCGAATTGCCCTCGGCCACTGGCCCATGTCCCTCATCAACCCGGACGTCAAACACCACACTGGGCCGCGCAAGCCGGCAAAGACCTGGGAGGTGCTCCGGGCCGAGATGGGAGTCAAGTAGGGGCGCTGCTTGCTTCGCCCTCGCTCACCAGTCCGTCGCCTAACACTCGAACGTCGGACACCGCCGACACCGCAGCAAAAAACCTTCAGCAAAAGGAGATAAAGAACACATGGCCAAGATGAAAGTGGTGGTCCTCGGGGCCGAGAACGACCCGCTGACGTACGAGCGGGCAGAGATGAAAGACCTGGACGTGGTGTTCGTGCAGGCCAAGCCAGCCTCCGACGGCGAGGCCATGGAGCTGGTCCGCGACGCCGACGCGGTGATGCTGCGCGGCGACTGGGGCCGCGAGCCCATCATCAACGCCACGTCGAAGTGCCAGGTGATGGCCGTCTACTCGCATGGCTTCAACCACATAGATGTGGAAGCCATCAACGACAAGGGCATCATCCTCACAAACAGCGCCGGCATGTGCGCCGAGGAAGTGTCAAACCAGGCCGTGGCGTTCGTCCTGGCGCTCAACCGCCAGGTGGTGCAGTCCACCAACGCCATGCGCAAGGGCGTCTGGGACCGCTCCGCCTACATGCCCATCGAGGCGCTTGACGAGCAGGTGCTCGGCCAGATCGGCTTCGGGAACATCGGCCGCCAGGCAGTGCGCAAGCTCGCGGGCTGGCGCATGAAGACGCTTGTCTACGACCCCTACATCCCGCCGTGGATCATCAAGGAGTACGGGGTCGAGCAGGTGTTCGACCTGAACGAGCTGTGCTCAAGGGCCGACTACGTTTCCGTCATCGTTCCCCTGAACGACGAGACGCACCACATGATCGGCGAGCCGCAGTTCAAGGCCATGAAGAAGTCGGCGTTCTACGTCAACGTCTGCCGCGGCGCGGTACACGACGAGAAGGCGCTTATCAAGGCGCTGCAGCAGAAGTGGATCCGCGGCGCCGGGCTGGACGTGTTCGAGAAGGAGCCGGTCGACCCTAAGAACCCGCTCCTGCAGATGGAGAACGTCATCACCGCGCCGCACCTGGCCGGCGCGTCGACACGCTCGGCGTGGCTCTCACGACAGCGCGCCGCGCAGCAGGTCGCATCGGTGCTTCGCGGCGACTGGCCGATGGCCGCCCAGAACCCGATCGTGGCGTCCAAGATCCCCGGCCGCCAGCGCTCCAAGGGCCGCGCCGCCATGGCCGCGCCGGGCCAGAAGTAGACCAACGACCCTGTCGGACAAACGTAGGGGCGTATTGAGATCGCCCCTACGTTGAACAGCAGAAGGAGGCGGGCATGCCCGCACTCGTGGACGCCAACGCCTTGCCCGCCGATAAATACGGCTACAGGCTCTACGGGGTGATGGCGCACCTCGGTCCGGAACAGCAGGCTGTTGTCAAGGAGTTCCACCGCAGTATCGGCGTGACGGACCTGGCGACGCGCCCGCACTGCAGCATCCACAACGTCTACGACCCGACGGACATCAACTTGATGCGGCATCGGCTCTCAGAGGCCGCCGCGAAATCTGCCCCTTTTACGACTGAAATAGACCTGGCCGATTTTCAGACGTGGCCCTCTGGCGCTGGCTTCGGGGTCAAGGCACACCCGGACCTGCTGAGGCTCAGGGAAAACGTGGTCGCAGCGCTGCACGGCGTGGTGAAGCTGATTTATGCCGCAGACTCGCCGTACCACCCGCACTCGACCATCCTGCTGAGCGGCACGCCCGAAGAAGCGAACCGGGCGAAGAAACTCGGCCCGGCACTCAAGTTGGACCCGATGCTGGAAGTGAAGTCCATCGAGCTCATCGGGCGCATCGGTCCTAACCGCGGCGGCGAGTACCGCATCATCACCTCGTTCCCGCTCGGCAAGCCCGCATAGGCCGAGGGCATGCGAGCGGCGGTCGGCTATGCCGTCAGTGCCAATCAACCACCCTGCGCGGACGGACCGGGCCATCATTTGCGGCGGGCGTCTTCGAGGCGCCCGAGCAGCCTCAGCAGGCCATCGAGGATCGTCAGAGGGTGCGGCGGCGACCCCGGGATGTAGAGGTCAACGGGCACCATCCCCTCGCAGCCGTTGAGGACTTCCGGGTGGTCCCGGAACGGGCCGCCAGAGATGGCGCAGGACCCGCAGGCGATGACCAGCTTGGGGTGCGGCACAGCGTCGTACGTCTTGCGCAGCGCCAGCTCCATGCTGCGTGTCACCGGACCTGTGATCAGCAGCCCGTCGGCGTGCCTGGGCGAAGCGACGAACTGAATCCCAAATCGCAGGGCGTCGAAAACGACGTTGCCCGTGGCGTTGGCCTCCACTTCGCAGCCGTTGCACCCGCCCGCGCTGACCTGGCGGAGCCTGAGCGACCGCCCGAAAAGCCCGCGCATCTTCTTGTCCAGCGCGCCGGCGAGCCGCAGCTCGTCATCGCCCGACTGCACAAGGTCTTCGCGGCGACGTGTGGCCATGCGGTACTCGGGCGTGTACGAGATCGCCTTCTCGGGACAGCCGTCTACGCACTCCGTGCAGAAGATGCACCGTCCCAGGTCCAGTGTGAGGCGCGTCCCATCACCACGTCCCTGGGCGGGCGCCGGCCCGGACGAGATGGCCTGGGTCGGGCACGCGTCAACGCACTCCCGGCATCCGTCCGGGCACTTGGACTGGTCGATGCGCGGCCGGCCGCGGAAGCGCTCAGGCAATCTCAGGCTGGCGTCCGGGAACTTGATGGTGCGGTGG
>CAYWBD010000053.1:0-8812 GCA_964456315.1 uncultured Thermoflexus sp. | reverse complement strand
GCGATTGGCCGCGTCGGCGCAGTTCAAGTACATCATCCAGGAGCGCCTGGACCCCACAGACACGGACCTCGCATCTGATGGCGCGCTCGACAACTGGCTGCTGCGCAAGGTGCGCACGAGCCACCATGTTTCTGGCACGTGCAAGATGGGGCCGCGCGCCGACAACATGGCCGTCGTGGACCAGCGCGGGCGGGTGCACGGGCTGTCCGGGCTGCTGGTGGCGGACGCCTCGGTCATGCCCGACTGCATCCGGGCCAACACCAACGTCACGGCGATGGTGATAGGGGAGCGGGTGGCGGACTTCATGCGGGAAGGCGCGTAAGAGCGCAGCGCAACACGTCTACACTCACCGGTCGGAACGGGTGCGCAACCAGTGCCACGTCATCCGGGGACCGTTCCCCCAGGCTTAGGGCCCGGTCACGGCACGGTAGAGTGAAAGGCGGGGGCAGGACGATACTCTCCCATTGGCCTCTGACACATGCCACTGATCGAACACAACCCGCTCTGGTTGCTGCCAGCCGTCCCGCTGGCCTTGTTCATGGTGCACGCCATGATGCTCTCGGTCATGAGCTTCATGTCCAAGCGCCCATTCCCCAACCGCAAGCCGGCGACCCGAGATGAGCTAAAACGACGCCTTTCGGCGCTGAATAGCACCGGGGCCGAGTCCACATTGGCCCAGTCGGGCGACGACGGCCCGGCGCAAAAGACCGCCAGCGAGCGGTCCACACCGGCCCAGTCGGGCGACGATAACGCAGCGCACAGGACAGCCGGCGCCCGGTTCAGACTGGCCCCCGCAAAGGCACACGATTACAGCGTCGAGTGGGACGTCGCCCCGCCTGACTGGCGTGGGCGCTACGCGACGGTCTGGTACAGCGACATGTACCGCCTGCGGCTCCTCCTGGACGAGGGCCGCCGCGAGGTGCGAGTTTATGAGTCGATCAGCTCGTTCTACTTCATGTGGGGCTTCGACGGCTGGAGGCTGCGCATCGCCGGGGGAGTGACATTCCTGGCCGGCCCGCTGGACCTGCGACGCTGGCGCGGCAAGGCGTTCGGCATGACGAGGCTGTTCCCGCCAAGGGCGGGCGAGGCGCACGCTTTTGACATCGACACGCAGGAGGCCAGGCGCGCCATCGAGAAGGTCATTCGCGGCTCCGGCTGGTCGGTGCGGCCGGTCGTGCTGTGGTTCGAGGTCAAGCGCTCCGTGCTGCGCGTAGGCAGGGCCGTCTTGCCCCCGCCGCTGCGCTGGTGGCCTGCGAAGCGACTGTGGCTGGTGCTGCACCCAGTGACCTACGCTGCGACCGTCGGCTGGATAATGTTCGTGGCAGGCGCGAACGACCCCGGCGCCATCGGGTTCATACTGGCGTTCACAGTGGTCTGGTTCGGTTTCTGGGGGCTGTTCGTGTGGGCGCTGTCAGCGGGGTCGAAGCCGGCCGGCCGGAAGGCCCGTCGGAGGCAGAGGCGCCATGATGCCAACGCGGTCGCCAGGGACCTGGAGGGTCGAGATGCGGGTTAGGACACTCTCGTTCGCAGTGCTTCTGGTGCTCTGCCTCATAGTCGTGGCCTGCGGCAAGCCCAAGGCGGAAAGCACGGCGTCCCCCGCCGGCACGGGCACCTCTGCCCCGGCTGGCGCTACGGCAACGCCTGGAGCGACAACTGCCGCCCGCGCCACGCCGACTGCGACGCCGCTCCCCGAGACCGACCTCGCCGCGGCCGAGCTTCCCGACTTCGCGTCGCTGCTGGAGCGCGCCGTCAAGGCAGCGACGGTCGCAGTCGTGAAGCAAGTCGCGCCTGACACGTCGCCAAGCGGCGGCGACGGCGCACCGCGTGAGTTCTCTATCACCGTCGGCGCCCGCGGCAGCGCCGTGAACGCCGAGGGGCTGGTGTTCGAGTGGCCCTGGCCTGCCCGCTATGAGTCCGCATTCAGCCTGGACGGCTTCATCGCCGAGCCCGGCCTCACCGTCCGCGGCGCGCTCCAGGTGAACTTCGTCTACGACGACCGCGCCGACCCGCCCGTGGCGTACACGCTGTTCCGTGGCGTGATCGAGGAGCTGGGCCGGTTCAAGGGCAGGTACTCCGTTCACGGCGAGGTCCAGGCCGACAAGCTAACCGCTCTCGTCACCGGCCTCGGCCGGGGCCTTGCCAGCCGGAACTTTGGGGGCCGCGCCCCGCGGGACTTCCTGTCATACGTGTCCACCATCGCGGGCACGGGCAAGGCAGGCAACAAGGACGGCGAAGCAATGCAAGCGCAGTTCGACGAACCTCGTGGCGTGTTCGTCGACCACAAGGGGCGCATCTGGGTGGCCGACACCGGCAACCACGCGGTGCGGGAGATCTCGCGGGACGGCAAGGTCAGCACGCTGGCGACCGCTTTTGAGCAGCCGGCAGACCTGGGCATGGACGGCATCGGGCTGCTTGTGGTGAGCGACCGTGTGCAGTCGGTCCCAGACGGCAGAGGGTCTATAAGCCAGGTCGTGACGGACGGGGTGCTCAAGGGCACTGTCATCAGGTTAGTTGGTGCGTCCGGGACTCCGCCGGGCAGCCCCTACGGATACTGCTTCATCACTTCAGACCCCTGTGACGGACGCACGCCCATGGCGCGCATGACATGGGTCGGCGGGATAGACGTGCAGGGCGGCCTCATCCTGGCAGCGCAGTGGGCCTGGTCGTGGGTGCGCGCCATCACGCCCGACGGCATGGTCATGACGCTTGTCAAGAACAAGGGCGAGTGCGAAGACGGCGGCTTCGGCAGCGTCTACGACGTGGCCCAGGGCAATGGCGGCGAGGTCTACTTCACGGGCGGCTGCCACGTGGTGAACGTAATCGAGCCCGATGGCACCCGCAGAGTGCTCGCCGGGACACCGACGCAGTTCTTGGGGTTTAAAGACGGCCGCGGCGCCGAAGCAAGGTTCTCCTATCCCGAGGGCCTGGTGTTCGACGGTGAGAAGTACCTGTACGTGGCGGAGTCTTCTAATGCGACGGTGCGGAGAGTGGATGTCGAGACCGGGGACGTCGTGCTGGTGGCGGGGTGCCGGGGTGCGACAGGCGGTACCTGCAGCCGCATCGACGACCTGCGTAACGGGCCAGGAGATTACGCGCTGTTCTACGGCCCCACGAACCTGTCTCTGGACAAATGGGGCGACATCTATGTCGCAGACAAGAACAACCACGCCATCCGCCTGGTCCGCATGGTCAATGACCCCGACCGCACCCCCGCAGTCACGCGCATCCAGCCGCTGGCCCTCCAGAAGGGCGCCAAGACAAGCGTGACGGTAACAGGCCGCAGCCTGGGGTTGACGCGCAGCGTGGACCTCGGGCCCGGAATCAAGGCCGAGATCATTGAGCGCGGCTACAAGCGACTGAAGCTGGCGGTCGAGGTGGCAGAGGACGCTGAAGCCGGGGCGCGCACGCTGTCCGTCACCACGCCGTTTGGCAAGGCGTCCACCCCAGACGGCATGTCGTTGACCGTCATGACGGAGAAGGCTTCGAAGGCGCAGGTCCGCACCATCGCGGGCACCGGCAAGTGGTCGCCCGGCATCAACGACCTGGTCCCCGCGGAGAAAGCCGAGTTCGCGTTCCCGGCCGGCATGGCGGCAATAGACAGCGAGCGGTTGCTGGTCGCCGACCCGCTGGAGCAGCGCATCCGCCTCATCACGACCAAAGAAGGCGCGGCGCGCGAGCTCCTGGAACTCGCCGTCTACGAGGGCGCCGGCGCGACCGGGCTGGCCATCCTGCAGGGCATCGAGGGCTTCGAGAAGATCGCCGGAGACCTCCTCGGCCTGTTCGGCGCAGACAACTTCACATCGGCGCCACGCGAAGAAATCCTCAAGGCCATCACCGCGGCGCTGGACGAGATCTGCAAGGCCGCCAACAGCGACTGCGAGTACATGGCCCTGCCCTGGGCCGGCCTGCCCATGGCGCCCGGCTATACGAACGGGTTCAGGCTGAGCGCGCGCCTGACGCTGCCCGTGGACGTGGCCGTTGTCGGCGACGGCCAGTTCCTCATCGCCGATTCCGGCAACTCGACGATCAGGACCGTCG
Organism: uncultured Thermoflexus sp.; assembly: GCA_964456315.1. Lineage (GTDB taxonomy): Bacteria > Chloroflexota > Dehalococcoidia > Lucifugimonadales > Lucifugimonadaceae > SHXW01. The sequence continues at coordinate 4,774 of CAYWBD010000053.1, read as the reverse complement.
GGATGGACATCTCCGGCGACAAGCCCAAGGACGCGCCCTACCAGGTCGTGCACACCGGCGGCCTGAATAACTACCCAATGGCAGTGGACGACACGGGCTCCGATACCGCTGTGGCGTCTACCTCAGCGGACTCCACACTGGCGAAGCTGACGCTGGTCGAAGGTGGCAAATCGCTCACAGACTTCGCCGGCGTCAGATATTCGTTCCGCTGTGAGCGGAAAGACGAGGACGTGCGCCACCCGGTGGGCCTGCCAATGGGCATCTCTACGGGCAAGTCAGGCACGTTCGTCGCCGACCCGTACTGCAAGACCATCTGGCGGCTGGAGGCCAACGGCGAGGTCGAGGACATCCGCGGCAAACTGAAGATCGACACGTCTGCGCTGCCCAAGTGCTCTGACGGGCCGCTGGTGTTCGCCACCTGGGGCGCGCCCATGGACCTGGCCCAGGACGCCGCGGGCAACATCTGGGTGGCAGACGCCGGGTGCCATTCGGTGCGGGTCATCAAGGACCTGCTTGGAAGCTCCGATGCCGCGGCCATCGCCGGGAAGATCGGCGGGTGGGCCGGGACCATCAACAGCCTCTTGAAGTCGGAGACCGTCGCCTCGGTCTCCCAGATGCTCCAGGACCCAGACCTGGGGGACCTCGACGCCGCGCGCTGGTGGGTAGTGACCGTGGCGGGCGGCCCTGACGGCGAGCCCGGCTTCAAGGACGGGCCCGCCGGCGAGGCGCGGTTCAACGCGCCCGTGGGCATCGCCGTGGCGCAGGACGATGACAAGACCTTCGTGTTCGTCTCGGACGTTGGCAACAAGCGGATAAGGCTCATGACGCTGACCGGCGACATCGCGGTCCCGCTCCCCGGCGCGCCCACCGCGCGACCCGCGGCTGCCACGCCCACTGTGGCGGCGGGGACGCGCGCTCCGGCTGCGCCGACACGGGTCGCAGGGCCAACGCCGACGGTTGCCCGGACCGGTACGCCCACGCGCGTCGCGACGGCCACGCCGACCCCGCTGCGGGCTGCCACTGCCACGCCCACTCGCACCACCCTGGGCACGCCGGTTGGCCGGGCGACCGCCACGCCCACGCCGGGCCGCACGCTCCCCACTTCCATTGCCATACGGACGCCGGTCCCGAACACGCCGCTCGCCCCGCTGGCCGCCGCCAACAAGCTGATGTCGCTGCCCTGGGAAGGGATCAGTGCGCAGCTCGAAGCGGACGCTGTGTCGAGCATCAAGGAGTCGCTCGAGGACAAGTACCTCCTGAGGGGCACCGGGGAGTCGTTCAACAGCACCCTTCGCACGGGCTCAGAGTGGGAGTTCAGCCTCCGGGTGGACGACGTGCGAGTGGCCGCCAACCTCAGTTCGCCGCCCGGGTTCACTTCCGTCAGCGACACCGCCTTTGGCTTTGGGGCGCCACGCACCGGGGCGTGGAGCTTTAGCGTTGCCGCCGGCCTGGCCGGCCGCGCCATTGTCGATACCACCAGGGTCAGAGTGTTCACGTGGAACCCGCCCAGCCTCAACTACGAGCTAGGCGTGAGAGACCTCCGCGTCTCGGCGGATGCCCGGCTGAAGAACGTCACCGCACTGACTCGTGAACTTGACAGCGCCAGCGTGACCCTCCAGGCGACTGTCTACGGCAGAGGCGCGATTGACTTCACCGCGCCGATCAGTGTCACGCTGGTCGCTAGAGATGGCGTGCTCATCTACGAACGGGAGATCGCTGACGCCAAAGTGGACCTCGGCGGCGTGGTCGACGCCCGCATCCAGGCCCGGCTCAAGCTGACCGTGCTGCCGCTCATGGACTCGTTGGACTTTGAGGTCGGCCCACTGCCAACGCTCCCGGACTCGTTGATGACGTTTGTTGACCTGCCGGAAGGGCTGCACATTAAGCTGCCGACCGGGAAGCTGATTGACCTGAGCATCGCCTACCAGATCATCGACGTGGAGATCTCAGGCAGCATTTCCGTTTCGATGGAGGACGTGGGCCGGGTCTCTGCCCCGTTCTCGCACAAGTTCAACGCCTTCGTGCCATCGTCCGCTGAGTTCAACCGGGCCTTGGTCGGCCTCCAGCCGCCGATACCGCGCCAGTGGGGCGAGGACCCGCCGCCGGCAAAGCTGAAGATCGACACGACCCAGGCCCGCTCTGACAGCCAGTTCGCAACAGTCGCTACAGAGGTCAAGCAGGCGCTGCGCGACGGTCACATGCCGAACGGGTTGGTCCACACGTTGCAACAGGGCCGGTTCGTCCCCGTAATACTGGGCGGGACGCCGGGGCCGAGCAGGTCGCAGCCAGATACGTGGCAGAACGGGGCTGACTCCGCCCTCTGGACAGGCCACTACCTGGCCGCAGAGGCTTACCGGTCCGCCGCCACGGGCGACCCTGATGCCCTGACCGGCGCGGACCTGGCGCTCTCCGGCCTGGAGCGCGTGTTCTGGGTAACAGAGGACGCCGCGGTCACAAAGGACGGGCGCGTACCGGTCAGGTGGAAGGGCCTCCTGTCCCGCACGGCTATCTCGTACCCCGTGGTGCCCGATGCTTCGCTGCTTGACTTCAGCGGCGGCCCGCTGACTGACCGCGCCTGCTACTACATGCGGCCCGAGGGCGGCTGGCAGGTGCAGACCGGGCGGGACGTTGGCCAGACCTACTCGACATATGCCCTGGGCCGGCTGGCGCTGGCGGCGCTTGCGCCCGCGGTCGTTGGCGCACCCACCCCCACAGCCGGCCCCATTACGGGCCCGATCGGTCGTCAGGACAGCCCCACGTTAGTCCCGCAGGGCAAGGTCTGGTACGGCTACGGGTGCAGCGACGACCGCCCCGTGAGCAAGGACCAGTACACCGGCGTGATGATGGGCCTGGCCATGGCCCATATGCTCATCGAGGACCCCGGCATCAAGGCGCGCACCGCCCGCCTGATAGAGCTTACGCTCGACTACCTCATCGAGAACAAGTGGACCGTGCGACTGCCACCGGACGACCGCATCGAGACCGAGTTCTTCGGAGACATCACCAAGCAACTGGGATTCTTGCGGATCGGCAAGACGGTCAACCCTGCGAAGTACGGAGCGATGTATGACGAGGTCGCCCGGGCCTCAGAACTGACCTGGCTGCCGCTGTGGCTTAGCGGGTCAGAGTTCACCGAGCAGTACTACAAGTTCAACCTGGTGCAGACGGTGCTGGTGCCGTCGCTGCTGCTGGAAGACTCGCCGGCTATCCGGGCCGGGTACGCCAAGGCGATGGACGTGCTCTGGGGCCTGACCGGTCACCACCGGAACGTTTACTTCGCCCTGCTCCAAATACTGGGGAAGCCGGCCTCCCAACGGCCCGCAACGCTGGCCGCCGACTCACGGTTTGACCCGGACGTGACCTTGTCTCAGGAGATCAAAGCGGTCCTGGGCGAGTGGGTCTCATACCGGGATCTGGTGAAGGGCGACGGCGATCTCCCGCTTGGCGCCGTGCCCAACTCCCGGTTCCTCTACGACCTGTGGCCGAACGAGATCGGCGAGTACACCACACTGCTTGGCGCTGACTCTTACCTTGCCGTCAACGCCCTGCCCGTGTGGGCGAGAGTCGGTCAGAGCAAGGAGTTCATGTGGCAGCGCTACCCCTTTGAGACGGGCATGAAGCACGACCGCTCCGGGTTGGGGGCCAGGCCACAGGAGGACGAGATCATCGAGCGTGGAGCGAAGAAGGACTTCGCCCAACGAGAGTACCCCGGGGTCGACTACCTCATCGCATACTGGCTGGCCCGGTACCTGGACGTGCTGGAATAGCAGGCGCCGCACTGAAGTAGGAGGCGCCGCTCCATGTCATTCTGAGGCCCGGAGGGCCGAAGAATCTCTCAACACATGGTCGTGCTACCGGCACCCGCTGATACGAACTGGATTCTTCGCTCCGTGCTCCGCACGCCGCTCAGAATGACATCATCGCCGTCCTGGTGTGCACGGCACGTCGCCGGGGGGCGCGACGAGCCTGGGTAACCGCAACATGTCCCGAAAGCAGCAACTGGTCATCCGCGAATCGCCGCAACGGGCGATGGCCCGCATCCGGGCCGCGGTCAACCCAAACGAATCTGACGAAAGCGTCCTGCCGCCTGCTGAGGTCGCCGGCGACCACCTCTATGGCTGGGTCACAGGCCGCTCGTTCGCGCTGTCCGTGCGCCGCGACAACCGCAAGACGTTCATGCGCCTGAACTCTTGGGACCCCTGGCTTATCGGGTCGGTAGAGACCACGTCGCAGGGCACGGTGGTCGTCTACCGGCTGGACATCTCGCCGGGCCTGCAGCTGTGGTGGCGCGTAGTGACGGCCATCCTGGCGCTGGCGTGGCTGCTGCCGCTGGGCCTGTGGCTGTTCGGCACAATGCCGGTGCCGCTGGAGGCCTCGCTGGGTATGACGCTCGGGCCGGTCGGGTTCTACGTGGTCGTCAGGCTCATCGGCGTGGTCGCCATGCGCGAAAACCGCGCCATGTGGGACGAACTCAGGCAGGTCGTGCCAGGCACGTTTAGCGATGTGGCGACCGCGCCTGTGCGGACGCGGCAGCCCTGACGCTCTGGGAGTGGGCACCCACTGGAAGGTGGGCGCGGGTGATGGTGGAGCGCGCGGGCTATTGCGGCGGGCGCAACCGACCACAACTTTCCCAGACTCTAGAGGTCATCCAATAAATCGCTGAAGGCAGATGAGAGCGCAAGCGATGGTGATGAAGGCGAGGAAGTTCTGGGTGCTCCTCTCCCACCGTGCGATCAGCCTGCGGTTATAGCCCAGTCTGGCGAAGAGGTGCTCG
>CAYWBD010000052.1:0-1856 GCA_964456315.1 uncultured Thermoflexus sp. | reverse complement strand
CCGGCTCGGCCTGCGGCGTCGTCCTAAGGAGGCGACAGGAGGGTGACCCATGACCATGCTGCATGACCTTCTGGAGAGTCCGCTCCTGGCTTGGCGCGACCGGCATCGCCGCCGCGGGACCGCCACCCTGCCCGGGATTCTTTCCCGTATCGCCTCGGGCGAGCTCGAGGACTTCCCGCGCCTGCGTACGCACCAGCTCCATCCCTGGTGCATGTTCCTCACCCAGCTCGCCGCAATCGCCCTCCACCGTACCGGGCAGGCGGACCCACGGCTCGACGAAGAGGACTGGCGTGCGCTCCTCCTGGCGTTGACCAATGGACGGCATGAGCCCTGGTGCCTCGTCGTGGAGGACCTTAGGCTGGCGGCGTTCTTCCAGCCGCCCGTCTTGGAGGGCACCCTTGACGGCTGGAAGACACAGGCGGCCCCCGACGACATCGATGTCCTCGTCACCGCCAAGGCCCACGACGTGAAAGCAAGCCTCGTCGCGGGTGACGACATCGAGGCATGGGCATACGCGTTGGTCACCTTGCAGACCACCCAGGGCTACCCCGGGCGCGGCTATACGGGCGTCGCACGGATGAAGGGCGGGTACGGGAACCGGCCACGAGTCGGCTTGGCGCCCGACCTGGGCTTGGCCGCGCGATTCCTCCGCGATGTTGCGGTTCTCTTGCATGCGTGGCCCACGCTCACCGCACGCGGCTTCAGCGACAACGGCATTGGGCTCGTGTGGACGCAGCCATGGGATGGGCGCGCGTCTCTGGCGGTGAACGACCTGGCTCCTCACTTCATCGAGGTCTGCTGGCGGGTTCGCTGCGTTTCCGACGCCAGACGCGTGTGCTGTCGGTACACCACGACCGAGAACCGCCGCTGCGTGCCCGACATCGACAACGGCGATGTGGGAGATCCGTGGGCGCCCGTCGGGCGCGACGACGCCGGCATGCTCACGGTCGGCAGGCGCGGCTTCCACTACGACCTGCTACGCCGCCTGCTCTTCGAGAACGATTTCGAGCCGGCTGCAGCGCAGTTGCCGCGGACGGGCGACCCGGAGCTGATGCTGCTCGTCGCCACCGCCCTCGCTCGAGGCCGGGGCAAGACAGAGGGTCTTCACGAGCGCGTGCTGGCACTCACCGGCCCGATACGCCGGCGGCTCGGGCACCGGGACGCACGGTTGGTGGTGGGTAGACGCGCGGAGGAGCGCGTGCTCTCCACGCAACAGATGCACAGGAAGGTGCTCTACCCAGCCCTACAGCAACTGGGCATGGCCGGCGGTGACGACCTCGACCGCCGCGTCGACGAGATTTTCTTCCAGCACCTGTTCGCAGCTCTCGAGCAGGACGATGAGGCCGCAAGGCTGGCCTGGGAGCGTGAGCTGCGGCATATGGCCGAGGACGAGCTGCAACGGGCCATCTCGCGGTGCGCCTTTCCGAGCGCTCAGCGCTACAAGGCCGTGAGCGCGGCCGAGGGGATGTTCGCCGGCTGCCTAAAGAAGAACTTCCCGGACATCCACGCGCGGCCCGCAACAGAAGGAGCATCGGCATGATCAGCCACGCGGAATCGCCGGAAGGCACCGGAACCATTGGATCGATCGTGAATACGGTGGCGGGACTGCTGCGAAGCAGCCCTGTCCTGAGCCAGGGTGACCTCGCGACCCTGCGCCGCATGGACCCCCGGCGGCCGGCGGGGGCCTTCTTCAAGATCGAAGGGCTTGCCCTCGACCCATATCTGCCCGGCGAATCCACGCGGCGGATGGACAGCGAGACACGGTGGGCGGTCATCGTGCTTGGGCTCGCGCACCTCGGTAACCTCCACGTACCCGAGCGTCGGCTGGGGTATGCGCTGCTGGAGGCGGGCTTCTC